>CAXHYW010000406.1:0-4441 GCA_964021475.1 uncultured Desulfobacteraceae bacterium
GATAGGTATTTTTAATTTGATACTGAGCCTTATGCAGGATAATTAGGAATTATCAAAGGAGAATAATGAGTAAGCAAGGGAATAGTCATGAGCTTGATGTCGAAATCGGCAAGCTGGCAGATGCTTTAGACAGCTTAGACTACTTTGTTGTTTTTCTCGGGGCAGGTGCTTCCATGGAAGGAATACGCAACGGCGAAAGATTTCCTGGATTTGGGAAACTTTGCCGGGAGGTGCTGAAAAAAGCAGGAAAAGATATATCCGAAGAAGAAGGAATACAGAGTGATAACCTAAAGGGCTTTATCGCCTATATCCGGGAACAGGAGAACTCTTCAAAATATTTAAAAAAATATCTGGATGGTGAGCCCGGCGCCGCGCATTATCATCTGGCATCTTTGAGCTGCGCAATAACAAGGGATTTTTCCATAAAAACCATTTTTCTTACAACCAATTACGATGATCTCATTGAGAAAGCGCTTAAAGAAGTGGGAGCGGATCCTGAAATACTTTCTTTACGTTTTGACTCAGTTGAGGATGAAAAAATCATAGACTCAGCGAATCGTTCCCTTGACCGGGGACGTCCGGTTGTCATGCATTTACTAGGGGATTTACATGATGTTTCCCCAGCCTTATACCAGGAAGAGATAAATCGTTTATCCGGTAAAGCAAAGCACTTTCTTCTGGAGTGGCTATCAAAGAGAGTGGTGGTGATCGGATATAGTATGCAGGATGATTGTATCAAACAGCTTTTCTTTGATTCAAATACAACTTTGCCAGTTCATCTTATTGATCCTCAACCGGTTTTTCTCCGGCCCTATAACAGCACTGACAGGGTAATTCCTATTGAAAAAAGATTTGGCGATTTTGTGATGTTATTGCTATCCAAGATCTATCAGGAAGCTGAAGTGAAACACCAGAATAATCACCATGATATAATGAAAAAATCATATGAAGCCCATTTGAAGGGGGCAGAATCACCGGAGCTTCTTTATAACTTTGATTTTTTCCAGTGGCGTACTGGACTTTTAAACAAATTTTCCGCTCAATCAGTACTCCAAAAAATCAGTAACAAAAAATCAATGGATTTTTCCAGTATTTATTTGGATCGGAAACTGCTTGACTGGGATAGCTTTTTGTCGGATCGTACCAATCTTGCCGTCATCATCGGTAATGCCGGTATTGGTAAATCCTGTTATATGTATATGAATGCAGATCATCCGCCTACAGACACCATTCCCCTTCTTATCTTGCCTGAAACCATCAGGGGGAGTTTTAAACATCGATTGGCAGAAACTTATCTTTGCCCGGATGGGCATGTCGAAACATTGATGCATCATTTCAATGGGCTGCTCAGCCAACAAGGGAAATATCTTTTAATACTGGTTGATGCAATAAATGAGGTCGGTGATAAAAAAGGACGTTCATTAAAAACGGAAATTGAAGAGTTCTTTTACGGCAAAAACTGGACGAGAATAAAATTAGTCTATACTTGCCGCAGCTATTATTGGGATAGCTGTATACCAGCCTCGCAAAAAAGGCTGATTGCCTACCATAGTGCCAACACATTTAATCTGGAGGCTTTCAGTGATGAGCAGCTTCGTATTATTTTTGAAAAGTATAAAGCAGTTTACGGCTTTAGAGGGGAATGGGATATTCTGTCTCCGGATTTTCGCGAGAAACTCAAAGAGCCGTTATTGCTTCGTCTCCTTGCCGAGGCTTACCAGGCAAAACAAATTCCTCGTTTTGCCCCAGCTGTAAAAGTATATTCTGCATATATTCATTCATTAGAAGAAAATGATCCGAAAAAAGGGGAAAGAAATCTAAAAAGACACCTTGTTGAAATTGGGCGCTATTATTGGCTGGCAGGGACTGTTACCGGTTCAATGAGTGTTCAGGAGAGGGATCTGGAACTTTTTTTAAGCAGGCGTTTTGGGCTTAACCCACTGGAGGGATTGTTTGATGCCAACGTGATTTACGAGGAAGGCGGTATGATTCAGTTTTTTTCCGAACGGTTTTTTGAATTTGTTTTGGGACTGGCATTGATAGAGCAGGAGCAGTGGTTAATAATTCCAGTGTCTGCGGCGTCAATTTTCGAAAAATGGAAAGTATGTCGACATCGCTCCTACAGTTTTACTTTTGGATTGAAATCCGCCCTAATATACTTATCCATTGAGAATTCGGGCGACCCTCACATGGATTTGCTTACAGATGAAGAAAGACTGAAGACATTGTTGGGTCTGACTAATCAATTGCCAATGAATGATACCAAAAAAGCGGAATTCCGTTCTTTTGTTCTTCTGGTTATGCGCGAACTTCTCACAGAAACAGAATTTAAAAAGGATAATGCACAAAATGGATATCAACGTTTAAAGAACATTGTGGGTGATAATGAATTTGAGCGCATTATCCTTGCTATTGGAAGTGATGATTCCCGGTCATTGCCTTATCAGGTTGATTTTATTTTTAGAGAAGATCGGGAGAAAAAAAGAAAAGTGGCGTTCAATTTTATAAATTTGATTCGAGATCCCAAGGTCCTTGAGGAGATGGAGGAACAAGTCCGTGATAAATTTACTATAGAATCTGTAGTAGATATTAAAGGGTTGTTTTATCTGCTGCCTGTTTATTTTGAACACCATAATATCTTTAAGACTGATCCGACTGCCTTTCTTCGAAACACCCTGAAACAGGCAATGCAAAACAAGAATGCCGAACAGCAAAATCGTTATACTATGCAATTGGGTACGGCTATTTTAGAACTTGATAAAGAAGAGGGGCCAATGTTTTTTGGCGGTGCTGAGAAGGATGGCGGCATTGGCTATATCTGGTCAATGGCAGATGCGGAAAAGAGGAAGGTTGCCGACCTTTCCAGACTTTTTGCAAATGTACCGACTAAATTAACAGAAGCAGATAAAAAAGTGATCTATTTCTTTGGTTCCGAACTTCGGTATTGGAAAGATCTTGATTCTTCTTTTGGGCCGGGTCACAAGAAAATCAGACGCCGCAGATGGGAATATTTTATGGCAAAATGGATTGTCGTCATGCTTGCAAAAAAATCGGGGTTTGCACCAGTCCTGGAATTTCTGCAGTATTGCATCAAAGCCAATTTGTGGTTAGGTCTTGATTTTGCGCTCTGCACCATGGAGCATGTTCTTTGTACTGTTTTTGAAGAGGATATGGAAATCCAGGAACTTGGGATAAGTAAAATGAAAAAGTGGGTGCAAGAAGGCGAAGAACATTGCCCGGAGTATTTTTATTACAGGCTGAATGAAGCGGACCCGCTTCAAGGATTGTTCAATCCATTATCCCAGATTGCCGGAGCCCAAGTTGTAATGAATCCCACCTCGAATTTGATATTTCTTGATGAGTGCCTGCAAAGTGAGAATTCTAAAAAAATGAAACTTGCGTTATTGTCCCTGCGAAAAGTTGCGCGTGTTTTTCCGGATGCCGGTATGAGAAGTTTGAAAATTGCATGGGATATGCGCAATAATGATACCTGTGATGAACAATATCGATACTGGCTTTGTATTGCGTTAAAAGAACTGGGGTATCGTTACCCAAAACTGGTTGAAGATTTGTTAACGAATAAGCTGCGCCCAACAAACGAAGAACGAGCAGCCATAGATCGGGTCAATGCAAATGTGGAAAGTAACGAATATAAAATAAATTCCTTTTGTCAGTGGCTTTCCATGGACACTTCTGCCCGAAATCTTTCAATGGACTGGTATGACAGGATGCTGCACAGCCATTCTATTTCCGACTTCTGCAATGAAGTCGCCCGAAAATTGATCATGGATTAACATTATACCTGAATTATTCCGGTTGTGGACAGAATCTGATTATAATTTTTTATACTGCCGTCAGAAAGTCTTTTGTAAATATGGTCTGGAGTGATTTGGTCTGCACACCCCAATCCGGCAACGCCGAGCAGCATATCAAATGCCTGCAATGTTGCGTTATGATAATTAGCCACTCCACGAGCCTTTTGCTTTATCGCGATGGCTTTTGAACGATATCCGTTCGGGCTGGCAATACCTGCCGGACATTTCCCCTCTTTGCATTTTCCTGCCTGTACACATCCCAGTGCCAACAGCATTCCTCTGGCTATGCAACACCCGTCCGCGCCCAATGCAATCGCTTTGAATATATCAAATCCTGTGAGAATCTTTCCACTGCCCAATACTGTGATTTCATTTCTCAGACCCTTTTGGGAAAGTGCACTGTGGACAAAATGGACCCCGTCCCAGAAGGGCATCCCTACAGAATTGATCAGTTCCCAAGGCGCACCGATAGTGCCTCCTTCAGCACCGTCAACCTGAATATAGTCCACTAAAATTTCTGTTCGAACCATTTCGTTACACAAATTAAGGAAATCCTCCGGCTTACCTATACACATTTTTAAGATCGGAAGAGCACACGTCTGAACTCCAGTCACTCCGGAGAATCT
>CAXHYW010000407.1:0-4438 GCA_964021475.1 uncultured Desulfobacteraceae bacterium
TTTTGGTCCTTTTGATCTTCTTTGGAATCCTTTTCTTTCTTTTTCTTTTCTTTTTCCTGGGCCTGCTGTTGTTTCACAAATTCAAGATTCTCCCGGGTTTCCTTGTCATCGGGAAAGGAGCCCAAAATCGCCTCATAATCCTTGATGGACTCATCCAATTTTCCCTGGCGGTATCTCGTGTTGGCAAGATTGTACATGGCTTTGTGGCGAATATCTGGGTCCGTGGATTCTAGGGCCTGGGCAAAGTTTTTTTCTGCCTGGTCATATTCTTTATTCATATAGGCTGCCGCCCCGATATTATAATAGAGTCTCAGGTCATCGGGACTTTCAAGCTGGGCATCAATAAAATGGGTTTTGGCCTGTTCATAGGACTTGGTCTCATAGGCCGAAAGCCCCTTTTTCACATGGGAAGAAAAAATATCGGCTGCCCGGGCCGGTGCCTGACTCCCAAGCCCAAGTAGCACAACTGCCAGCACAAGCCCAATCTTGTTCATTTTTTTTCGCACCGGCAGCATCATTTCCATAAGCAATAGCAGCACACAGGGAAACAAAAACCATTGAAAACGCTTTTCCCACACCTTTTTTTTGCCCTGGGTCAATGTTTTTCGTTCCATTTTGTTTAAAATGTCCTGGGTATAAATAAGATCCAGATCCATATTGCCTGCCACGGACCGAACATACCGCCCGTTGGTTAAAGAGGCTATTTTTTCAAGTCCTTTATCATCCACCCGGGACAAGATGATGTTGCCCGAACCATCCTTTTTAAACCCTCCGGCTGAATCGGGTATGGGGGCACCGGCCGGGTCCCCCACCCCAATGGTAAAAATTCTTATTCCCTCCTGACCCATTTTTTTGGCAATCTCTTCCACATCCTCCATGCCATTTCCGGCGGTATTTTCACCGTCGGTGATCAGAACAATGGCTTTGTCGGTGTCAGAGCCTTTTTCAAACCCAGCATAACAGGTTTCAATGGCTGCTCTCAGATTGGTACCGCCCACCGGCAGATATTCCGGGGTCAATACCCTCAGAAAAATATTAAAAGTGTCATGATCCAGGGTCAATGGGCATTGGAGGATGGCCTGGCCGGCAAAGGCCACAAGTCCGGCCCGGTCAGAGGTCATTAATCTTAACAGATCAATGATCTCTCTTTTGGCCTGCTCCAATCGGTTGGGTTTTATATCTTGTGCCAGCATACTATTGGAACAATCCAGGGCGATCATGATATCCACCCCTTTCTGGTGGGTCTTTTCCCACCGGAATCCCAACCGGGGACCGGCCAGGGCAAAAATAGCAAGGATCAAGGCAATCAGAATCAAGATAGCTTTTATCCACCTGATTTTCAACCCGAACCCCGGCAGGATAAATGGATACACACGTGGGTCGGCAAACAGGCCAAGGATCATTTTCCTCTGCCGGATGCCATGGGCCATCAGCCCTGCAATGGGAAATATTGCCCAGAGCAGATATAAGATATCGGGATCCATAAATTTCATTTTATTTTTTGTTTCTCTCCTGCTAGCATCTTAAATTTTCCCCTTAAGGAATCCTCATAAACCGGGTATGGGTCAGTACCAGATACCCCAAAAACAGGATAAGCCCTGCTGTCAAAAATTTCAGGTACCATTCTTTGTACTCCACCCATTTTTCAATCTCAACCTTTGTTCGTTCAAGAGAATTGATCATTTCGTATATCTTTTCAAGGGAGGCAAGATCTGTGGCCTGGAAAAAGCTGCCTTGTGTTTTTTGGGCAATGGTTTTCAATGCATCCCAATCTATCTCCACCCGCTGGTAGATATACCGCTGGCCAAAAACACCATCCACAAGAAATGGAGCCTCTGAGTTTGTTCCCACCCCAATGGTATAAATTTTCACGTTCCGCTGGGCGGCAATCTCAATGGCGTCCTGCCAGGAAAGCTGGCCTGCATTAGATTTGCCGTCGGTGAGCAGGATGATGATATTAGAAGCACTCTTTACATCTTCAAGCCGTTTTAAGGAGATACCAATAGCATCTCCAATGGCAGTTCTGGGGCCTGCTGAACCGATTTTCAATCGATCCAGCATAAAGGCAATGGTATTATAATCCCGGGTCAGGGGCAACTGGGTAAAGGCATTGGACCCAAACACCACCATGCCGATACGATCCCCCTGACGCTCCATGATAAAATCGGCCACCACCCCCCGCACCGCATCCAGTCGGGTAATGATCTTATTATCCCGTTTGAAATCAAGGGCGCGCATGGATCCGGACAGATCCAGAGCCAGGATAATATTCACCCCTTCGGTCATCACATTTATTTTCTCTTCTCCTGACTGGGGGCGGGCCAGGGCCAGGATCATGAAACTTAGGGCCATCACCTTTAACAAAGGCAAACCTAAAGAAATCCTGACACCAAGGGTGGGCGCAACCATGGAAAGCCCGCCAAGGCTTGCCACCTGAATGGCGTCAGACTTCTGCTTTTTAAGAGTATAAACCCAAAATCCCCAGACAGGAATCAGCAATAACAAAAACCAGGGAGTTGCAAACCTAAACATCAGGGGGTCTCCTCTTCCAATGGTTTGGCCGGGGTCCGTTTGGATTCAAGATCCGCTTCCATATTTGTGATCAATTGCCGGACCGATGCCAGGTCCTCTTTAACCCGGGAAGAATCCGGTGCCACCGGTCCATAACGAAAGGGATCTGAAACATTTAAAAACTTTGAAACCGACTGAACAAGCCCATGGTCCATCCGGGTAAACCGGATATGCTTTGTAAGCTCCTGGGTGGTCATTTCAACGGCATTCATGGCATAGGAACTACCGATATACCGTTTGACAAGACCGCCCAGCTCAAAATAAAATCCCTTGGGATCCAGAACAGATTTTTGGCAAAGAAGATCCAAGTCCCTGATGGCAAGGACATAGGGTGGGATGGCAGGAATCAACTTATCTTTCTCATTTTTAAACCTGGATTTCCAGAAATGCCGGATCAGAAAAATCACCAGGATCAGAAAAATCAGCCCCCCGGCAATGAGCAAGAAAAATTTGATAAGTTCCGGGTCCATCCCGATCATCACCGGGGCTTTTATGGGATTAATATCCTGCATTTATCGGAACCGCCTTTCCCGCAGTCGAAAATATTGTGTCAGGGTGTCGGATATGGAATCAGAGGTTTTCAGATCGATCAGATCCGTTTTTGCTTTTGAAAAAAGCGCTTGGGTTTCCAGGTGACGGGCTTGTTTCGCCTTAAAAAAATTGTCCTTTGTTTTCCGGTTATAGGCATCATAAATTAGGCTTTTTCCTGTTTCCAAATCAGAAAACCGGACAATTCCCTTGAAAGGCAGATGAAACGCCCCCTCATCATAAATCCGGATACCAATGGGTTCATGTTTTTGCCGGGCAACTTTCAATGCTTTTTCATACCCGTTTCCCAAAAAATCAGACAGGATAAAGACAAAGGACTTCTTTTTAGATATCCTGGTATAAAATTCCATGGCCCCCCCGATATCGGTCCCCTGGCCTTTGGGCACAAAGGTAAAAATTTCCTTGATCACCCGCCAGATATGGGCAGAGCCTTTTTTGGGGGGAATATATTTTTCCACCTGGTCCGTGAAAAAAATCACCCCCACCTTGTCATTGTTTTTAATAGCGTTAAAGGCCAGTACCGAGGCAACTTCTGCCACGGTTTCAAGTTTCTGCCCTGAAAAGGTGCCAAATTGTAAGGAGGCACTCATATCCACCAAAAGCATGAGAATGGATTCCCGCTCTTCCCGGTAGCGTTTGATAAAGGGTTTGCCAAGCCGGGCCGATACTTTCCAGTCAATGGATTTTACCTCATCCCCCGGGCAATACTCGCGTACCTCCTCAAACTCGATGCCGGACCCTCTAAAAACAGACCGGTACTGCCCTGCCATGAGATTGTTCACGGTTCTACGGGATTTAATGTGAACCCGTTTGATTTTCTTTATGACCTCTGCCGGAATCATAGAAAATTATGGCACTTCAACAGAATCAAAAAGGGTGGTGATGATCTGGTCGCTGGAGATATCTTCGGCTTCGGCCTCAAAGGAGAGCAAAATTCTGTGGCGAAGGATATCCGGCCCCACCACCTTGATGTCCTGGGGGGTGACATAGGCCCGACCGGAAAGAAAGGCCACCACCCTTGCCGCTTTTGCAAGGAAGATACTGGCCCTGGGAGAGGCACCAAATTCTATATATTGACCCAGATCCATGCCATATTCCTTAGGATTTCTTGTGGCAAAAACCAGGTCCACAATATATTCTTTGAGTTTTTCATCTACATAGATTTGTTCCATGAGAGATGCCATGATAGCCAATTGTTCACAATTGATCACCGGCTGAATCGGCTCTGAGGTTGCAAAACTATTCTTTTTTAAAATTTCAAGCTCCTGGGCTTTATCCGGATAATCCACCAGCACCTTGAGCATAAACCGATCCACCT
>CAXHYW010000408.1:0-4438 GCA_964021475.1 uncultured Desulfobacteraceae bacterium
CGAGATTCTCCGGAGTGACTGGAGTTCAGACGTGTGCTCTTCCGATCTACCGCTCCTGCCAGAATAAGTAAACCAAATTTTCTCACGATATCCTCCATTTGCTGATATAAAATTAACAATTATCCGTAAGAACTTCAAATCCCATGCCACATCATAGTCAGGGGGGTAAAAAAAAATTTAATGCCTTAATTTTTAAAGGGATTTTTCATGTGTACTTGGGATACGGCAGGCAAGGGGGGCAGACAAGGGTCAGAAAAATGTAGACTATTCAACAGAGGAATGTAGAATAGTCTACAAATTATATTTTTCAATCCGGTACAAAAGGACATGCCTATGAATTTTCAGGAGCCGGGCAGCCTCGGATCGATTTTGTCCGGCCTTTTCCAGGGCTTTGATCACATAGGCTTTTTCAATCTCTTCCAGGGAAATTCCTTCATCGGGAATCTCCGGCGTAAAGATAGCTGCTTTGGGTGCCATGCCCGGCAGGTTCATGTCTTCGGGTTGGATAATCGGGTCTTTCCTCAGAATAATACACCGCTCCACAATATTTTGCATCTCCCGGATGTTTCCCGGCCAGGTGTAAGTTGTCATGAGATTCAGGGCCTGGCGGGAAAATTTTACATCCGCCGGGGCATCAAATTTTTTCAAAAAATGGGCGACCAGGGCCGGGATATCCTCGGTACGCTCCCGCAGGGGAGGAATGAATAGGGGGATCACGCTGAGCCGATAATACAGGTCTTCTCTGAACTCTCCTTTTGTGATCCGTTCGACAAGGTCCAGGTTGGTGGCGGCAATGATTCGTATGTCCAGGTTCACTGTTTTTTCAGACCCCACGGGCTGGATTTGTCTTTCCTGGATGGCCCGGAGTAGCTTTACCTGCATCTCCACAGCCAGTTCACCGATTTCATCTAAAAAAAGACTGCCCCGGGAGGCCGTCAAAAAATGCCCTTTTCGATCTTTGACAGCCCCAGTAAACGCTCCTTTTACATGACCGAACAGCTCTGATTCGAGGAGGGTTGCAGGAATAGCCGCACAATTGACCGCCACCATGGGGCCTTTATGCCGGGGGCTGTTCTGGTGGATCAGCCGTGCCAACAACTCCTTGCCCGTGCCGGATTCTCCTGAAATCAATACCGTGGCCTCGCTGTTGGCTGCCCTGGAAGCTGTTTCCAGCAATTCCTTCATTGCGGAACTGGCTGATACGATTCCCTTTGTCCCGGTGAGCCGGTTCACTTCATGGGTGAGCAGCCGGGTCTGGGACCGAAGCCCCGTAAGCTCCAATGCCTTTTCACAGGATAAAATCAGGGTGTCCCTGTCAAAGGGTTTGGTAATAAAGGTAAAGGCGCCCTTGTGCATGGCCTGGACTGCCATCTCAATGGAACCGAATGCGGTCATGATAATTACGGGGGTGTCCGGGGATTCTCGTTTAATGGTTTCCAACAGATCCAACCCGTTCAAATCCCCGAGTTTTACATCGGAGACCACCAGATCTGGATCATGTTTCTTGAAAAATTCAAGGCCCTGGTGACCTGAATCTGCTGCCAGCACGGTAAATCCCCTGGAGGACAGATTGTATTCGGTCACTCTGCGAAGGCTAGGGTCATCATCAATGAGTAAAATGGTCTGGTTCATTGTGCCTCTGGTTTAGTTTGTCAAAGCGTTGCTGTCCGGCAGGAAGACAGTAAATTTTGCCCCGCCCATGTCCGATGGCGTCACCCCGATGGTGCCGCCCAAGCGTTCAACGATTTTTCGGGTAATGGAAAGCCCAAGGCCGGTCCCGTCCTCCTTGAAGCTGACAAAGGATTCAAAGACCTGTTCCCCGTTTTCCGGTGCAATCCCGGGCCCGTTGTCTGCAATGTCAATCCGATACCCCTTTGATTCCGGGTAATGGGAGATGTGAATTTTCCCTTTTGGGGGGACGGCATCCACCGCATTTAGGATAATGTTCATCAGTATCTGGATCATGGCCGCTTCTTCAACCTTGATTCCCCCCTCTTCTTCCGTTTTAGCACAGGTCAGTTCAATGGATTTTTCCCGTATCTGGGGTGCCAGTAATCGGACCACCTTGTCAATGGTCTGGGTCAGGGGTTCCTGGTGATCCTGGTTCACGGCCTGTTGCCCCCGGCAATAGGTAAGCACTTCATTCACGGAATTGTTGAGCCGTGAAATCTCAGACCGCATGATTTCTATGAATTCATGCTTGGGGTGGGAGGGGGGAATCTCATCGGCCAGAATTTCAGCCGCGCCTTTAATGGAGGCCAATGGATTTTTGATCTCATGGGCCAGGGAGGCCGACACATGTCCCAGGCTGGATAATCTCTGAGCCTGGCCCAGTTGTTTTTCCGCCTGTAAAAGTTTTGTGGTCTGCTCATGGAGCCGTTTATAAGAGGTGGCCAGTTTTTCCGAAAGCTGCTGATATTTTTCCTTGAGCCGGTTTTCCCGACTGGAAATTAACCCGATCACAAGCCCGGCTGCCAAATAAAAAATAATCTCCGATAGCTCGGAATAATAGGCCTGGGGTCCCCGGAACCAGAACATGAACAAATGGGGGACAAAGGAAAGGCAGGAAAGTACGGCAATGAGCAGCCCGCCCGAGAGCCCATATATAATCGCCCCAATGGCAATGGGAAAATAGGAAAGCCTTCGATAGGTGTCATGGAAAAGGATCATATGCCCGGGCGTCACATAATGCAGCACCCCGATGATCACCACCATTGCCACAAGGCAGATAAAGAGAATTTTTTTCATTTTTGGTGTCATATCGACCTGATTTTTTAGGGGTTTGCCTCTAGGGCCATTGTAGGGAAATTAGATACAAAGATCAAGCATCCTGGCGGCGGTTGCTCCGAAAGCCTCTGACCCGCTGGTGATGACATGGATAAGCAACAAGAATGAGTGGGTGAAATATGCTGTTATGTTTTCTATGGGTGCAATTAAAAGGGTGCAATTAAAATTTAAGATATTTTTTTGCATCATCTAATACTGCTCTAATTGTTTTCGCCAGTTCAGCACTTACAATGGGTTTGTTAATAAATGCCTTGATTCCGATTTCAAATGCCTTTTCATCAGAAATTTGTTTATTGTAACCGGTACAAAGGATCACAGGTATGTTGGGTCTAATTGCAATCATTTCGATTGCCAATTTGTCGCCAGTTATGTTTGGCATGGTCATGTCTGTAATGACCAAGTCAAAATAGTTTGGTTTTAGTTTGAATAACTCCAATGCTTTAATGCCGCTATTTCTCTTTGTGATCGAGTACCCTAATTGCTTAAGCATTCGATCCATGACCTTTGTAATTGAGATTTCATCATCAACCACTAAAATATGTTCCGTCCCAGTCGGCATCGCTTTCTCGTATTCAGAAACATTCTTTTTACTGCGTTTTGTAATGGGAATAAAAATTGTAAACTCAGTTCCTTTTTTGGGTGTACTGTCTACAAAAATTTTGCCCCGATAGCTCTCTACTATGCCATGGACCACTGAAAGTCCCATGCCGGTACCTTCGCCGGGAGGCTTTGTGGTAAAATACGGATCAAATATTAATTTAATGTCATTCTCTGTAATGCCAGCTCCGGTATCTTTTATTACAATCTTTATATATTGATCAACATTGAGATCCCATTGTACAATTGATGTACAATTTTTAATATCAATATCCACTAGACTGACCTCTAATATGCCACCTTCCTGTTCCATCGCATACGCAGCGTTCGTGCAAAGATTCATGAAAATTTGATGACATTGAGTAGGATTTCCTATTATCATGGACTTACTTTCTATTTTTGATTTAATTGTAATTGATGTGGGAATAGAAGATCGGATGAGTTTAAGAACTTCTTTTGCAACCAAATCCACTCTCATTGGAATAAGTTCCTCATCAGACTGTCTTGCAAAGACAAGTACTTGATTGATAAGATCTCGAGCCCGCAGACCCGCAGTCATAATTTCCTGTATATCATTTTCCGTATCGGAACCTTTTTTAACGTCAGCTAAAATCAATTGCGCGAACCCCATAATTGCCATTAAAATGTTATTAAAATCATGGGCTATACCTCCGGCAAGCGTACCAATGGCTTCTAATTTTTGACTTTGTCGAATCTGGATTTCAAGTTTCTTGTTTTTTTTCTCAGCTTCCACACGCTCAATGAAACGGCTAATTCGTTCAGCAATTTCATTGAGCAAAGCCCTTTCTTCCTTGGAGAAAGGACCTTCATCAATCGTTGGCATTTCCTTTGAATAATAGACTTCCACTGCCCCTTTTATCTCGCCATTTATTAAAATATTACAAAATTGTTTCCATTTGGTTTTTTTAAAGTTGTCTGTTTTGTATTGGGTTTTGTTAATTACGATTTGAGCGCAGGTGATTTCCGGATATTGCCAGGCAGAAGGAATCGTATTCGCTATACTCTGGAAAAATTCTTCCGTCGAAATATTTCG
>CAXHYW010000409.1:0-4424 GCA_964021475.1 uncultured Desulfobacteraceae bacterium
TGGTGTTTTTTTTATGCGCCCAGATAGGCTTTTTTAACGTCTGGGTTGACCAGCAGCTCGTCGGCCGGTCCCTCAAGGATTAAAGATCCGTTTTCAATCACATAGCCTCTTTGGGCAAATTTAAGGGCAAGCCTGGCATTTTGTTCCACCAATAAAATGGTGGTCCCATGCTTGTTGATCTCTTTTAAGGCCTTGAACATGTCCAGCATGAGCAAGGGCGCAAGACCCATGGAAGGCTCGTCCAAGAGCATAATTTTTCTTCCCGACATATAAGCCCTGCCAACAGCTAACATCTGCTGCTCTCCGCCGGAAAGAGTGCCTGCCAATTGGTCTTTTCTTTCCTCAAGCCGGTTGAAAAGATCAAATACCCATTTTTTATCCTTTACAATCTGTGCCTTATCTTTCCTGGCAAAGCAGGCAAGGATAAGGTTTTCGGTCACCGTAAGATTTCCGAAGATTCTGCGGCCTTCGGGTACATGGGAAATACCTAATTTTGATACCACACGATCGGCACTGTATTTAAGAATATTTTTCCCTTCAAATTCCACGATTGAGTCCGGGTGGGAGGGGATCATACGTGAAATGGCCCGAAGGGTGGTACTTTTCCCGGCACCATTGGCACCGATAATGGTTAAAATCTCACCTGCTTTAACGGAAAAACTGATGCCGTGAAGCGCCTTGATGTTTCCGTAGGATACCTTGAGGTTTTCAATATTTAATTGCATCAGGTCAGATCCTCCTTGCCCAGATAGGCTTCAATGACTTGCGGGTTATTTTGAATCGCCTCGGGCGGGCCTTCTGCAATTATTTCACCAAATACCAGGGTCTGGATGTGCTGGCACAGGTCCATGACAAATTTCATCCGGTGTTCGATCAAAAAAATCGCCACCTTGAAATCTTCGTGGACCTGGCGGATGATTTTTATCATCTGAACCAGTTCATCCGGCGTCATTCCGGCGGTGGGTTCATCCAAAAAGAGCACTTTGGGATTGGTGGCCATGGCACGGGCCATTTCAACCCTGCGTTGGGCACCATAGGGCAGGCTGGTTACCATTTGCTTTGCGTGTTGCTTGATGCCAAACAATTCCAGGAGCCGATAGGAATTTTCCTCAACGTGGGCTTCTTCCCGGCGGCAGGTCGGGGTATTGAAAAAAGCCCCGAACAATCCGTAGGTGAGCTGGGAATAATGGGCCATTTTGATATGGTCCAATACATTCATGTGCCGCCAAAGCGCTAGGTTCTGAAAGGTTCTTCCAAGTCCCTTGGTAGCGATTTCATTGGTTTCAAGACCCTTGATGTTTTCATTTTCCAGGGTAATGGCACCTTGAGTCGGGGTGTAGACCCCGGTGATTAAATTGAAAACAGTGGTTTTTCCGGCCCCATTGGGTCCGATCAGCCCTACGATTTGTTGAGGCGCGATGTTCAGGTTGTAATTGTGAACAGCACGCAACCCACCGAAATAATGGGTCATATTTTTTACACTGAGCAATGCTGACATATTTACACTCCTAATTTGCCTTTTACCATATCTTTATTTAGGTCGTTTTCTATATTTTCATCCATGTTTTTGTTTTTAGCCCGAAGCAGTCGTTTGGCATTGATTTCTTTAAAAGAGATCAACCCGTAGGGCCGAAAGATCATGACAAATATTAAAATCAAGGGAATGATAATCCATTTGAAAAGTTCCAGAGGACGAAGCGCTTCTCCCAGCACATTGATGGTGACCGCTCCCACAATGGAGCCCACAATGGAATTAAGTCCGCCGAAATAGACCATGGCAAGGATCTCAGCCAATCTATTGATACTGAACATGCCCGGGTTTATATAGGCCAGAACATGTGCAAAAAGTCCCCCGCCTACTCCGGCCCAGAAGGCACCGAACATAAAAGCGGTCATCTTGGTTTTTTTTGTTTTTATGGTCATGGATTCCGAGGCGGCTTCATCATCACGCACCGTATTAAGCGCCTTGCCCAGGATGGAGGTGACAAAATTGTGAACCACCCAGATGCAGAGCATGGTCCAGATAAAAATAATGGGCAGTGGCGCATAATCCGGCTGGCCGCCCATTCCCCTGGCACCACCAATCACATCGAGGTTCTCAACGGCAGACTTGACAATAAACATGAAGGCCAGAGAGATAATGGCCAGATAATCTCCCCTGGTTCTAAAGGACGGAATGGCCACAAGCAAGGAACCCAATGCTGCGGCAACCCCTCCGGCCAACAGAGCAAAAGGAAAGAGCCAGGGACCAAAGGCTTCGGGCAGAAGAGCCGGTCCAAACACTTTATCATTCACAAACAAGACCAGGGTGATAATGGAGGAGGTATAGGCCCCCAATGCCATAAATCCGGGATGGGAACAGGAAAACTCTCCCTGGTATCCATTGATCACATTAATACTGATGGTGAGAATAATGGATACCAGGGTCAGTTTGACGATCAGGATTCGATAATCATTGATGCCGGACCAAAGATGAAGGATGGCATAGAAGACAACCAGGTGGATGATAACCGAAAGCCACAAGGGCAAGCGTTCAAAAACGGCGGCCAAAGGATTGGTGAAGCTTGCGCTTAGCTTTGCCACCAAAAGAATGGGGATGACATATACGATCAGATCATACCCGATGGCACCGGGTATCATCAAAGGTTCCTTAAGCATAATCAGGGCACCGAACAGCACCGGTATCTTGGGAAGTCCCAAATAATAGGAAATATGATCATACCCCCAGTAATACTCAATGAGCACCGCCACAAGCGTTCCCAAAAACCAGCCTAGCATGGGGACATTTGAAAACATGAGTTTAAATTTTCTTGCAAGTTCCATTTAATGTTCCTGTGTTATTTTCGTTAAACAAAGAATAACTGATATTTCATGACGCTAATTATACGATCTTAGTTTTTTTAGATCAATTTTTATAGCCTAATTTTCATAGTCTAAGTTTTGTACTATGTTCCATTCCGAAAAAGCCTCTGGGCCTGAAGGTCAGGATGACCAGGATAATGGAATAGGCAATCAGATCCCGGAGGGTGGATGGAAAGATAGTCGCCACAAATATTTCAATGAATCCCAGCAGATAGCCTGCCATGGCAGCCCCTTTTATGGAGCCGCGTCCACCCAGGATGGCGGCAACAAAGGCCTTCCAACCGATGATAACCCCCATGTAGGGATCCAGTATCGGATAGGCCTGGCCGTACAAAATTCCGGCAACCGAGGCCAACCCTGCGCCCACGGCAAAGGTTAATGGGGCGATGACATTGATGGAAACACCCATGAGGGGGACTGCCAGAAAATCATAGGACATGGCCCGCATGGCCATTCCCCACTTGGTTTTCTGGATGAAATAGTGCAGGGCCAGCATAAGCAATAATGAGATGACAATGATCATTATTTTCACATTGGTGACATAGATTCCCCAAACATGATAGGTGACCGATTCCATGAGGGGGGGGAAGCTTAAGCGTTTGGCTCCCAACAGGATGAGAATTCCGGTTTCAAATATGATACCGATCATCAATCCCGTGATGGCAGCAGAGGCCCGGGGGGCATCTCGAAGTGGCCGGTAGCCGGCTACCTCAACAAACACTCCGATCCAGGATGCCAGAAACATGGTGGTAACCACCGTGGCCAGAAAGATAATGGGACCTGGCAAAAGGCCTGCAAAAATAGCCAGAAAAAGGGTGGCAATGCCGAAACCGATATAGGTTCCCACCATGAAAATATCGCCGTGGGCAAAGTTAAAGAGCATCAAAACTCCATAAACCATTGAATATCCAATGGATATCACGGCGTAAAAACTGCCCCTTTGCGCGGCATTAATAATGTTTTGAAGAATATATTGTAATAATTCTATCAAAGATTCCATTCACCCACTCCTGTTGCATTTAGATATAAATGACTGCTGTACAAAAATGTACAGCAGTCATTTATTCAAGGTATATATTTACATGTTCCGATTGCTCATTTTAGTATCATGGGCAACTGGATTTATAAAATTCGTATTCACCCTTGTCATTTATTTTAACGATAACCGCACATTTGATGGGATCCCCTTCTTCAGTGAAGGTCATGTTGCCGGTGATGCCGACAAAATTTTTAATTTTAGCCAGGGCATCCCGAACGGCTATCCTGTCTTTTTCAATCTTTCCGGTGATTTTACCGGCATTCTGGATTGCCTGCTGGGTGAGTTGTAAAGCATCCCAGGTAAGGGCTGCCACATCATCCGGGGTATAGCCATAGGCTTTTTCATATCTGTCGATGAACGCTTTGGTGGCACCCTTGGCACCGGCTGCGGCATAGTGAGTAGAGAAAAACAGACCATAACAGGCTTCTCCACAAAGCTCTACTGTCTCGGCAGATCCCCAGGAATCGGATCCCACAATGGGGCCTTTCCAGCCAAGCTCTTTGGCTTGTTTAACAATCAGGGG
>CAXHYW010000410.1:0-4422 GCA_964021475.1 uncultured Desulfobacteraceae bacterium
TTAATATGCTTTGAAAAGAATATAAATCTTTTTACACACACATTTTTTAATATCAAATGGGTTCCCGTATCTGACAACTCAGCCACGTCAGCGTTAAAAATCTTTTTTGTGTTTAATCCAGAATCTGTTTCCTTGAATATCAGTTTGACTTTTTTACCCACCAGCTTAAGGTAATCACCCACTTTTTTTAACTTGAACAGACCGTCTATCTGGAACTGAACATTTTTATTGTTTTGGTTCATTCTATAAATCTTAAATCTCTATGGTTACAATTGCGTTCTTCATAAAGTATATTTGAATAGAACACAAGGAATCAACTGAGCATAAAAAAAATCTCAAAGGGAATTTCTCCTTTGAGAGATTTTCTATTTTTAAATTAGGAACGTCAAAAACAGATGACTATCTCTGGATGGCGGCCAGAACCTGCCCTATAAATGTTTCATGATTCCAGGAATCGTCATGGGTAACTCCCAACCGGACCACCACCACATTCCATGATGGGATAACGGCCACAATCTGGCCATTAAATCCACCACAATAATACAAGTCCCGGGGAAGTGACGGAAATTTTCGATTCTTGGGGTTCTCCCTGTCACCGGCATTGAGCCAGAACTGGGCTCCATATTTTCCCATGGGGGCACCGGGTGTAGGCTGGGTGGAATAGGCGACCCACCCATCCGGCAGAAGCCTCTCATCCTCCCAGACACCTTCATTTTTCAAAAACAGACCAAACCGCGCCCAGTCCCGTGCCGTGGCAAACATATAACTGGAACCCACAAAGGAACCAGAGGCATCCGGCTCTATAACCGCTGAATAGGCCTTAATTTTATTAAAGAGGCGTTCCCTTGAAAACCTGGAAAAATCTGCCAGGCTGCCGCCCACCTTGTCTTTAACAATTCTTGCGATCATATTGGTGGTGCCGCTGGCATAAGACCAATGGGTATCCGGGGCATATTTAAGGGGTTTTGCTGCGGCAAAATCCGCCATGCTCCTGCTGGCATAAAGCATATTTGTTGCATCCTTAAACGGGCCGTATACCTCTTCGAATTCAAGGCCGGTGGACATGCGGAGCATCATATCAAGGGTGATTTCATTTCTTGGGTCCCCCGGGGTTTTCCAGTCATCAACCGGAGCTTGCGCATGGATATCAAGAAGGTTATCCTTCACCAGAATCCCCGTCAGTATATTGGTCACACTTTTGGCCATGGACCACCCAAGAAGAGGCGTCTCCTTGGTAAAACCCTGTGCATAGTGTTCCGCAATAATCTGGTTCCCCAGAACCACCACGATTGCCTGGGTATTTCGCTTTGTATCGGGACCCGGCTCTTCAAAGGCTATTGCAACTGCTTTTTTAATTTTTTCCCTGTCCACTGATTCCGGCAGGTTTTCAAGGTCAACCCCCGTGCCCATTGGCCAGGACTCTTCACTTCTCTGGAATTTTACCGGAACAATATCCTTTGCCTGGTCTAAAAGTTCATCCCGACTGGTATCCACAGCAAGGGTACACCCGAATCCCTCCCGATAAACAGCTGTCATGGGTTTCCAAAAACCAAAGGCTTTAGCGGTCACGGTTTTCTTTTCATAATCCACCTTAGTCGTTACCGGTCGAAACAAAAGATGGGTAGGCTTGACATCCTGTTCAAATACAAGCCTTGGGTTACGGTCTGCCAAAAACACCTGGGAACAGATATACTTGGCTGAATACCCGGTTCCAATGGGCAAAGCCCCATTTAAAAAATAAACACCAACTCCAAGGATCCCTGCAATCACAACCGTGATACTCCATTTTACAATTCTTTTCATGGGGCCTCCGCAAACGAAATTAAAATCATATGGGGATACCTATCAGGTTCAGGCCTGACAGGCAAACAGGTTTTTTTTAAAAAAAGCATAGCATATTAAATATCTCAGACCACCTTGGAATACTGCTCTGACGTTATACTAATGCCCGTTCCAGCAATTTATTTATGCCATTTATATAATCTTTATTCTTACAGGGCTTTGACAGATGATCAATGTTGGAATCCTTTGATTTTAGCCTTTTTATGGATTCTAAAAATTCAATATTCCCTGAAATAAACAAAATTGGAATTGTTTTGTCTGTTATCCTGATATGATTGTACACGTCCATCCCGTTAACTTTCCCTGGAAGGACATAATCCAAACTTATAAAATCATATTGGTTTCTATCAAATAAATCCATTGCAACTTGCCCATCATTAGCGATATCAACTTTATGATTACAGGGTTCATGCGATAGTATTCTATACTGAACGCCTGATATTGCCGGTTCATCCTCCACAAGAAGAATATATTTATCAAAAAACATTTTTTCTTTTCGGATTTGAGTTTTTTCTTCGCATGTTAATCCTTTTTTAATGACCGGCAGGCTTATCGTGAATGTCGTACTTGATCCAAATTCAGATTTAACTGAAATACTGCCCTTATGCTGTTCAATGTATTTTTTAACATTGGCCATTCCATAACCGGTTCCTTTAATTGCTATTCCATATGAACCGGTTATATCCTTAGTTCCTTTTAGGGTAAAAGAGGGTTCATAAATCTTTTCCAAATTTTCTTTGATAATTCCACACCCATTATCCTCAATTTCAAAACATATATTTTCATCCAGACAATAGGTTCGAAGAATTATTCTGGGATGTTCAGACATACTTGTGGCGTGGATTGAATTTTGTATTAGATTTATAAACGCATGCTCTATCATCCCAGGATCAGCAAGCAAATCTGGCACTCCTGGTTTGTCTTCTTTTATCAGTTCAATACCTTGGAGATCCTTTTTTAACAGATTTACAACAAGGTCTATTTTCTCACTGATTCTGAAGAATTTTTGCTTAGGTTCCTGGTCTTTGGCAAATGCGATTAAATTTCTGGTTAAATTTTCCCCCGTAACGTCTGCTCAAATATTAATTCAAGTGTTCTTTTTATCTCTTCCTCTTTACAATCCATCATTGAGAGTTCGGTATTCCCCATAATAATACCCAGAATATTATTGAAATCGTGGGCCATCTTTCCTGCAACCTGGCCCACCAACGCCATCTTTTTCTGTTCACCGATTATTTTCTGAGCCTTTATTTTCTCTTCTTGGGCCTTTTTAAGTTCGGTAATATCATGGGCAACAACCCGTGCTCCTGTCAATTTTTGGTTTTGATAAATAAAATCATTATTCAAAATAGAACATACTTCCTGGCCATTTTTTTTAACAATGTTGTATTCAAAAGTGTCAGAAGGTTTTTCGCTTGTAGACCGCTTGCCCAGTCTTTCGATATATATTTTTTTACTGTCTTCGGTCAAAAGATCCATGGGATTCATGGTTAAAAATTCTTCTTCTGAGTATCCAGAATATTTACACATAACTTCATTCACATTAATACATCTGGCTTTCTCAAAATCGATTTCATAAATTCCTGCCGGCGCATTCTGAAAAAGGTGTCTATATTTTTTTTCGCTTTCCAGCAATGTCATCTCAGTTCGCTTACGATCAATGGCAATGGCTATCTGATCTGAGACCCCCGAAAGGACTTGAAGATCTTGTTCATTGTAAAGATTGGAATCCAAGTAGCTCTGGACAGCTACTACTCCGATAACCTCATCTTTGGCAACTAAAGGCGCTCCCATCCAAATCAGTGGCACAGGGCCCCAAACACCCTTTTGGGCGGATAGTTTTTCAAGATCGTTTTTTTTCAATAACCTAGATTTGCATTGAGAAACGACTAACCCGGTTAAAGAATCATTTGTGTCAAAATTTGAGATCGGGGAAAAATCATCATCCGTTGTATCCACGTGGTATGGGAAAAATAGAGTGTTTTTATTGATATCCACCATGGCAATAAAAAAGTTGGTAACATCCATAATGTTGCTTAATGAATTATGGATGAAGCGATAAAGATCTTTCAAATTTTGGGTGGTATTCACCGCATTTGAAATAGCAAACAACGCTTTTTTAATCTCTTCAGTTTGTTTGCGCACTGTGATATCTGTAATAAAGCCTTCGAGTGCCAAAAGGTTATTTTTTTTGTCAAAAACACTCTGGCCCTTTTCCCATACCCATCTTAGTTTTTTATTCTTATCGCGGATTCTGTATTCTATAGCAAATGTCCGCCTTTCTTCTATTGCAGTTTGAATTTCATCTTGTACGTATTGTCTATCTGCTTTGACAATTAAATCCCCATAAGATAAAATTTTATTTTTTACGAGTTCAACGGGTTCATATCCCGTCAACTCATAGCAGCCATTACTGATGTAGAGCATTGTCCAATTTACATCATTCCGGCACCGATAGGCAATTCCATTGTATAAGAAGAAACATCTGCAATTTAGTGCATTAAGAAAGCTTGTTTCAAAACGGGTAAGGAATTGAAATTAAATAAATAACTCCAAATTACGTTTTCTCAGGTATTGTTC
>CAXHYW010000411.1:0-4421 GCA_964021475.1 uncultured Desulfobacteraceae bacterium
CTGTTTGCTGGTCTTCCCGGGTATCCTTGGAGGTCACCACCCCTTTTTTGTCCGATGAAAAAGCAAGGATGTCATTGGTCATGGTTACCGGACCTCCTGATATATTTCGTCAAACAAGCTTTCCGCAGTGTCAATGGATGCATTTCGATCAAAGGCCTCTTTTATCATCCGTTTGGCTGATGCAGCTGAATGCCCTAACTGATCCACCAGCACATCTTCAACCTGCTGTGAGATTGCCGATAGATTTTTATCCAGAAAGGGTTTGATCGTATCCGATGTTTCCATGTCCTGGCTCAGAAAAGCCGTCACCTTTCCATGGAGAGTGGCAATAATTTTTTCCGCAGTTCTTTTTCCAATTCCGGACAATTGAGACAGAAAAGATACATCCTTGTCCTCAATGGCACGGGCCACTGCCCCCACGGGTTGGGTCAAGGCCTTTACTGCCTTCATGGGCCCCACAGCAGCAACGGAAATAAACAATTGAAAGAACTCCTTATCTTCAGGCGTTCCAAACCCTATTAAAACCGGTTTGGGCTGACGCTCGGTCACATGAAAATAAATATACAGACGAACAATCCCATCCCCTGAAGCGTCTTGTGTTACCTGCCCAAGAGTGATGGGGTTCAATAAAATTTCATACCCGATATGCCCCGCCAATAAAAGAATACCATCCGCTTCATGTTGGAGAATGCGTCCTTCAAGATATCCTATCATAAGTTCCTTCCATACCTGTAATACCCTAACAATGCAAGCCCGAGAGCATCTGATGCATGGAACGGCCGAATGGGCTCCCCATGTTTCAGTATGTTTCGGACAGATTTTTCTACCTGAAGCTTATCTGCACTCCCACTACCCGTAATTATTTTTTTAACTTCTCGCACCGATATTTCTTCCACCTGGACACCCGCCCTGAAGGCTGCCACCAACAAAACACCAGATACTTTGCCTAACATAATACCCGATCCAGGATATTTTTCAAGGGAGTAAATATCCTCAATCACCACAAGATCAGGCTTTTGATCATTCAGAAAATCCGTTATTTTTGTATAAATAATATTAAGCCTGGAAGGGGTAGATTCGTTTGAATCCGTTGAAATACTGCCAAAGGAATAAGCGTTGATATCCCGGTTATCTCCTTGTACGACACCTATGCCGGTGCCCGCTAACCCCGGGTCAATCCCAACAACTTTAATCATGACTCAACAAATCAATTCAAACTTTTCAATTTTTTTCGGGCATACTTGGCTTCATTTGAATCCGGATACCGCTTGATAAGTTCCTTTAAAATCAGCCTGGCGTTTGCAGTTTCCCCAAGTTCCGCAAAGGAATACCCCTGTTTTAACCTGGCTGCAGCCGTCTTGTTTGAATCAGGATAGTTCTCGAGTACTTTCTGATATCCTAGGATGGCTTTTTCATACCATTTTTCAGCATAATAACTGTCCGCAATCCAAAATCTGGCATTGTCTGCCTTTTTTGATTTGGGATATTTATTGATGAAATTTTCAAACTGAATCCGGGCATTTTCTTGATCCCCCTCATCAAATAGTTTTTTTGCAAGATCATAGGCTTCCTGCTCAGAAGAGACTGGCTTAACCGATGGCTGCCCCGTTTCTTCCACGGATTTATTTGCAATCGTTGGTTCAAACCCCATATATTTTTCAAGATTAATGACTTTTTCATAATTCCGGGAAATGGCATTATCAAGGCGGTCCAATCTTTTTTCCAACTCTTCCTGACGGGTTTGGTTGCTGCTTCCAAAATTATGGTTTATCTCTTCAATCAGACCTTCCACCTGTTGGAATTGTGCTTTTATCTGTTGAATTTCATCGTTTATTTCAGCATAATTTTCACGGTTCAGCTTGGCAGACTCATCTAATCTGCTTTGAAACGTTTCCTGGAGTTGAGCCATGTTCTGGGTATTTCCAGACTGCCCTTCCATCTCAATGGCAGCAACTCTTTTTTCCAGAGATTGATATTGATCCGGAGCCACACATCCGCTAAAAAGGAATGCCCCCCCTACACAAACAAAAAAAATAAACTTTTTCATCACCAATCTCCAACATGATATACCATATTAAATGTCTGGGAACAGCCAACAACCATCTGTCCTTAGTTGTTCCCGGAGAAAATCATCCTCGGATCGAACCTTCGATCATAGGACAAACTGCGCACGCCGGTTTTTTTGATATGCAGCTTCCGTGTTGCCGGTATCAAGTGGTTTTTCTTCACCAAAGCTAACAGTGGTCAAACGATAACCTGCAATACCCAGATTTTTAAGGTATTTTTTTACGGCAAGGGCCCGGCGTTCGCCCAGAGCAATATTATATTCGGTTGTCCCGTTCTCATCACAATGACCTTCAATAGTAACTGAATATTTTGAATTTTCACTGAGCCATTCGGCTTTTTCCTTGAGAAGGGCCTTGGCTGTTGGACTCAATTGAAAACTGTCAAAAACAAACAAAATATTTTCATTCATAAACCGGGTTTGAGCAGTTACTATTTTGGATTCTTTCTCTTTGGCCATCTGATCCCGCAATTCCTGGGATTTAATCCGTTCCTGCTCCGCAAGTGCCTTTGCCTTTGCTTTTTCTTGATCTTCTATGGTCGTCCCGTCGGACACAATAGTTTTCTTTGCACAGGAAACGGTCATAAAAAGCCCCAATACCAGCATTGCCACTATCAGGTTCATCCACATTTTTTTATTCATCATGCCCCCTAATTGTTAGTATTTAAATTTTATCAATATTCAAATTAAAAAATCTAATTTTCCATTATTCATTAATAATCCACCATCAATTTTCAAAACGGGTCGATTTGGACCAATACGGCTGACTTTGTTTCCCGCCCAGGGTTAACAGCCGACGTTGATCCGTGCCAGCAGATGTCATCACAAAAAGCCGTGACACCCCGCCTCCCCGTTTGGAGGTAAAAACTATCAAACCGCCGTCGGGAGAAAAAGAAGGATCCTCATTACTTCCTTGATCCATTGTCAACTGGACCGGCGTTCCAAGACCTGAAGCTATGGTGATAACAAAGATATTAACCGCATTTTTCTCAATACCCACATATGCAATTTTTTTACCGTCCGGGGACCATGCCGGAGAGGTATTATAGCGCCCGGTAAATGTAATCCGCCTGGCAGCCCCCCCATCCAAATTTTTTATGTAAATCTGGGGGGTCCCCCCCCTGTTGGATGTAAATGCGATTTTCCTTCCATCCGGTGAGAATCGTGGAGAAACGTTGACTCCCCAAGTCTTGGTTATCCTTTTAGTAACTTCTCCCTTTTTGGTCAACAAATATATTTCTTGATTACCAGAAAAACTCAATGCTGCCGCAAGTGTCAGTTTACCCGGCATCCAATCCGGAGAAAGATTTGATCCCTTATTGTTAACAATTGCCCCACGATTTCCTTTTAAATTTTTAATATAAATATCGGGTTTCCCCCTGGCATAGGAGACATAGGCAAGCCATTGCCCGTCCGAGGACCAGGCTGGGGAAAGAGAAATACTCTTATGGGTGGTGATCTGCTTGGGATTATGCCCGTCAAACTCACTGACAAAAATTTCCTTGTTCCCATTTACCGTTGAAACAAAGGCCACCTTACTATTAAAGATCCCCCAATTGCCCGTCAATTTGTGGGAAATTTCACTACAAAACCTGTGAATCATCTGCCTTATCTGGGAACTTTTCCCGGTATATACTCTGCCCACAAGCAACTTTGAATTAAAGGTATCAAACAGCCGAAGCTGTAAAGTAACCTGACCCTGATTTTCCTCTATCCCTCCGGTGACCAACAGATCCGCACCGATCCCGGTCCAGTCTTTAAAAATAATATTTCCTAAATCTATCCCGGTCTGGGCCGGATTAGAAAGGAATGCCGCAGGATTCAACACCTTGAGATATCCCGTAAAATCAAGTCCGTCCTTTAGAATTTGTTGAGCCGTTATTCCCCCATTAACTTCGGCCCCATGTCCATTAAATGCCTTAAACTTTGTTATGGCAATGGGGGTCTTATTTAAAAACGGATTACTGATATTGATATAATCCACCTCCTTGGCATGGAGTGACAACACAAAACAAAGGATGAAAATCACTACCAAACAGCCAGAATAGATCCCATACAACCATTGTTGGTCCCCACCCTTCCCTTCTTTTTTTTTCAACCTAATCTTCATTTTATTTTAATCCTTTTGGCGTAAATATCAACACAACATCATAGGAAGCCATCCCCTTGGGTAATTGTGGCAGAGGATTGGATCTTTTAATCGCTTTCTTGGCAGATTCATCCAGATACCGGTTCCCGGATTTGGTTTCATAGGAGATATCCCGGATCTCACCACTGCGCAAAATTTTAATCATCACCCAGACTTCCAAATACTGATCCATGCGGGCGAGCATATCGTTGAAAACCCAGTTCTGCT
>CAXHYW010000412.1:0-4404 GCA_964021475.1 uncultured Desulfobacteraceae bacterium
AGATTCTCCGGAGTGACTGGAGTTCAGACGTGTGCTCTTCCGATCTCCCAAGTGACACCCCAATCCAAGACGCTTGCGCACGGATGAGCAAACACAATTCCAGCGCCATTTTAATCAAATCCACTACCCAGCAAATCATCGGTATTGTCACCGATGCAGATCTGCGGGAAAAGGGGTTGGCCGTGAAAATTTCCCCGTTAACACCGGTATCGGATATCATGTCCGCCCCCCTGATTTCAATTTCCTCTGATTGTCAGGTATTTGAAGCCTTTTTAACCATGATCCAAAAGGATAAACGCCATCTGGCCGTATATGGAAAATCCGGTGAAATATCCGGTATTCTAACGGAAAAAGACTTAATCTCAACCCAGACCCGATCCACTTTCCTGTTGATCAAATCCATAAAAGCGGCCACAAAAATGACGGATCTTGAAAATATCCATTCAAAACTTGAAAGAATGCTGCTGGATCCGATTCGCAACGGCGCCAATGCGGAGTATATCACCCGGCTGATCACCACATTTTCAGATGCCATCATTGAACGGATCATGGCATTTTCCCTGGCAATAGCTGGCCCCCCCCCTTGCAAATTTGTCTTTTTGACCATGGGGTCTGAAGGGAGGGAAGAACAAACCCTGATTTCCGATCAGGACAATGCCATTATATTTGAAGACCTTGATAATCTGAAAGCCACAAAAGAGGCCAAAACCTATTTTGACCATCTGTCTCAACTGGTTTGTTCCCGCCTGGACATGGCGGGATATCAATTCTGCGAAGGGAATAACATGGCCCAGAATCCCAAATGGTGTCAGCCTCTGTCCACCTGGAAAGAAAATTTCACCCGCTGGATTCGAACCGGAAACCCAGAGGATCTGATGTACTCCAGCATATTTTTTGATTTCCGTGGGACCTGGGGAGAGATGTCACTTTCCAACAGCCTTAAGACGCATCTTTTGAAATCCATACAGGGGTGGTCAGGATTTCTTCGACACCTTTCGGAAAATGCCCTATATTTCAAACCCCCCTTGGGCCGGTTTGGTAAATTTTTGGTGGATTCCGAAGGGGAGAATAAGGATGCCTTTGATATCAAGCAGGCCATGCTTCCCCTCATTGATTTCGCAAGGGTCTATGCCCTGAAGAATCAAATTTCTCAAACCAATACCCTGACCCGACTTTTCAGATTATACACCAAACATGCCCTGACCAATAAAGAATACAATAATATTGTTCAATCCTATAATTATCTAATGGATTTAAGATTTCGACGACAAATCACCACCATCATGGATGAGGAAAAAAAGCCGGACAATTATATCAATCCTACAAATCTTTCCTATCTGGATCAGCAGATGCTCAGGGAAATTTTTAAGATGACCGAAAAACTACAGCAAAAACTGCACTACGATTTTACAGGAATCGCCTGATATCCCCCCTGCATTCCAGACGCCCTATCGTCAGCAAATCCGGATTCGCCTTTTCAATTAGCGGATTGACAAGTTCCCCTAAATAAAATAGAATCGCTTATAACATCCCTTAAAAATTATCGTCCCTTGTACCTTGTACCTTGTACCTTGGAGAGACTATGGAAAAATCCAAAAAAAAGCCGTTGGTCAATGAACCTCTTCTTTTTGCAAAAGAATCAATCCCACCTAAAGAGTGTGATAATTACTTTAAATTATTGATTGTAGATGATGAAAATGAAATTCATGTGATGACAAAACTGGTATTGTCTGATTATGTCTTTATGGGGGCGGGCCTTAAATTTTTATCCGCTTTTTCCGCAAAGGAAGCCAAGACCGTCATCAGAGAAAATCCGGATATTGCCTGCTGCCTGCTGGATGTTGTTATGGAAACCAATGACGCTGGCCTGGAAGTGGCAAGATTCATCCGGGAAGATGAGAACAACAAAAAACTTCGAATCATATTGAGAACCGGACAGCCGGGGAAAGCACCGGAAAAAAATATTATCCTCACCTATGATATCAATGATTATAAAGAAAAAACAGAACTGACAAACCAGAAGCTGTTTACCACCATCACAACAGCCCTAAGATCCTATATACATCTGGAAGAGATTGAGAAGAAAAATAACGAAATTCAAACAAAAAACATTCGCCTCAATGAGGAAATTGCCAGAAGGATTGTGGCAGAATCCAATCTGACCAAATACAATCGAAGTCTTGAAAAAATGATCGAAAACAAATCCAGCCGCTTGAAAGCCGCCATTCTTAACTTGGAGGAGACAAAAGAAAAGCTCCGAGAGACTAAGAAAAAGACCATTACGTCGGATATTTCCAGCCGTTCCCTTGAAACCTTTCATACATCCAATACGATGATTGACACGAACCTAAAGAAAATGGACCACTATGGGCAAGCTATGACCCGGCTGCTTGAAAAATACGACCTCCTTGAAAAAATTATCCGTTCACAAAAGGGAGAAACCCCAAAAAAGGAACAAGTCTCTGAAACAATTCAAAAAATTGATAATTATAAACGCCAAATAGATTTGGATACCCTCCTTAAAGAATACCCTGAAATCATCAAAGAATCCGCAAAGGGAATCCAACAGATAGCCACAGCTGTTTCTGATATCAAACTTTTTATGTCCATCAATGAAGAGCCCTTCCAAACAACAGATATGGGTCTTCTTTTGAAAAAAAATACAATTATCGGGAACGAAGCTACGGCAGAAAAAATTGATATCCAATGGGACCTTGAAGAGGTCCCATCAATATCCCTTCCGCCACGCCATATGGAAAAAGCACTTAATGCCATCTTCAAAAATGCTTTCCAGGCCATCAGCTCAAAGGGAATTATTTCTGTCTCATGCCAATATCTGGATCCAAATATCATTGTTAGTGTCAGTGACATCGGCTGCGGCATTTCCAAAGAAGATCTGCCCCATGTTTTCACCCCCTATTTCACTGGGAATCAAAAGAAAGGCAAGGGGTTGGGTCTCACCTTTGCCAAGAATGTGATTCAAAACTGTAACGGGGAGTTAAACATTACAAGTTCCCGACACGAAGGAACAACCGTCAAAATAATTCTACCCGTTAAATGAACAGACCCTTACAATAGGAATTCTTGGTTACAGCTTTCACACACTGCCGTGGACTGGACTTGCCGGCAATGGACACATTTATCAATGAGATAACGATTTTTCCCCTGATGTTTGTGACAATAGTTACATTCCCAATCTTTCCTGGTGGCGACCAGTGTGGAACAGCGAGGACATTTTATGGGAAATCTTCTGAAAATCAAATAAGAAATACCGGTGAAGACAAAATAAGGACCGATGAGTTTGAATTGAAGGCTAGAAGCAAATTGATCAAATTCCCCGGCACCGGAGAGAATAACATAGAGCAGAAATGCAATGGACGTAACCGCGAGAAATTTAAAGCGAAAATGAAAATAGACCGTTTTCAAGGATTTTTCTTCCATGGGCCAGGCTCCCGTTAAAAGATTGAATGCATGCGCGCTTTTCTTAATCTCTCTCTTTTTCCCGAAATTTCCATCCAATGTCAATTATCTTTTTTCTTTTTACTTAGGTGTTTATGGGCAAAGGCTGCATTTTATCCATAATTTAGTGAAACAACCCAGGTTCCATGGTGTTCTCGATAAACAGGCGCTGATCTTCAAAATTATCTTTGTGCCCTGTGGATTCAATCCGGATCTCCGGGCCAAAGGTAATCAAAACCCGGGAAAATGGTTTGGGCAACATAAACCGATCCCAGGAATTAAAAAACCAAGCCTTTTCCGCCGATGTATAAAGGGGAATCACCACTGCATCTGCTTCAAGGGCCATCTTAATGATCCCGGCCTTGACCCGTCCCATGGGCCCTCTGGGACCGTCCAGAATGTGGGCTCCAAATCCATTGGTTTTTAAATGCTCAATCATGGCATCCATGGCTTTTTTCCCTCCCCGGGACGAAGACCCCCGGGGGGTATGCCAGCCGGTCCTGTTGGCTACCCCTGAGATTAGGTCACCATCTTTACTCTGACTGATCATCAGGCCGGGATTGAATTTGGCATAGGTTTTAAAATGATAGATCGCTGAAAAAAATTGCTGGTGCCATGCACACAATAAAACGGTGGTTCCCTGAGCCCGAAGATCCTTCCAGTGCTTCTCATTTTCAACTTTAAACGTTAAGGTCATGCTGTAAAGCCGGATAAAATAATAAATAAACGCTATAAACGGTCGGGTGTAAATTATAAATTTTAATCTCTTAAACATGATACTCTCTTTAATAATTAATGACTCAAAATAAAAACGCTCTGAACATAAAAATTGTACAGTTTAGCAGGTATTCCGGGGAAAGAAACCTTTAATATTTGTCCATTGCCAACGGACCCATTACTCGATTGAAAACAGAACTTTACTATTTGCGTCTTGTTCCTGCCCCA
>CAXHYW010000413.1:0-4399 GCA_964021475.1 uncultured Desulfobacteraceae bacterium
CTTTCCATGTACAATCCGAAAAGTGAGATTTCCCGATTTAACCAAACTCCTGCAAACACCCCCTTTAAGCTCACCACTGATTTTTACCGGGTGCTATTGGAATCGAGACACCTGTACAAAATCACACAAGGTGCCTGGGACGGGACGGTAAAACCCCTGGTGGATCTCTGGGGGTTTGGCACAAAGGACAGACCCACTGCCTTGCCAGGATCGACCCAGATTCAAGAGGCCCTTGCCAGGACAGGATTTCACAAATTGGTTTTGGGGGATCATCTACTGACAAAAACCCAGGACCAGGTTACCCTGGATCTGGGCTCCATCGCCAAGGGATATGGAGTGGATGCCATTGCCCGGCTTTTTTCCACCAATGGGGTCCATAATTTTTTGGTGGAGATCGGTGGAGAACTTATGGGATCTGGGAAAAACAAGAAAGGACACCCCTGGGTGGTAGGCATCAGCAGGCCTGAGAAAAAAGGGCTGAGCCTGGCATTATATAAAACGATTTCTTTGAAAAACATGGCCATTGCCACCAGCGGCAATTATCGAAACTATTTTGAAAAGAACGGTCAGCTCTTCTCCCACATCATTAATCCCAAAACCGGATTTCCTGTTGGAAACCAGGTGGTCAGTACCTCGGTGATTGCAAAAAACTGTACCATTGCCGACGGTCTGGCCACGGCATTGATGGTCATGGATGTGCAAAAAGGCATTGATCTTGTCAATGGTCTTGCCAACACCGAATGCCTGATTATCCAAAAACAGGGCAACGGGTTCATCTCCACCCAGTCAGATGGATTTGAGAGGTTTGAAAGAAAATAACGCCAATGGGTTGATCTAGGCCGGTATGATAAAAAAAAGAGGATCAAAAAGGAATGGTATGAAACGTATCTTATTGGTAGAAAGCAACCCTCAAATAGGTAAGGGGGCCGTCGAAAAACTGGAAGCCAAACTTAAAATGCCCGTGGTCTGGACAAAGACCCTGTCAGAAACCGATCAATTGCTTTCCTCGGAAGAAGACTCTTCTTTTTTTGCCGCAATTCTCAACCTTGTCCTTCCCGATGCACCCAATGGTGAAATCATCGATAGGGTGGCAAAAAACCATATTCCTGTTATTGTTTTCACCGCCAGTGTCTCCAATGCGATTCGAAAATTTATCTGGTCAAAAAAAGTGGTGGACTATGTTGTAACGGATGATCCCAGTTATATTGATTACCTTGTTCAGATCCTCAACAGGCTGATAGCAAACCGGAAAACAAAAATTCTTCTGGTGGATGATTCATCCTTTTTCCGGAAAATATTGTCTGAATTATTAGATATCCACCGATACAAAATTATTGCCACCACCCAAGGGGAAGAAGCGTTAAGGGCCCTGAAGCAACATCCGGATATAAAGCTTGTGATAACCGATTACTACATGCCGGGGATGAATGGATATGATCTGTGCCAAAAAATCAGGGAAACCCATAAAAAGGAAGACCTGGCCATCATCGGCATTTCCTCGGAAGGCAATTCCGAAATGGCTGCCCGGTTCATCAAAAGCGGTGCCAATGATTTCATTGTTAAACAATCCTTTATCATGGAAGAATTCTATTGTCGGGTCACCCAATGCATTGAAAATATTAACCTGATCCAGATGACAAAAGAAACCGCTATTAAAGATTTTTTAACCAATCTTTACAACCGCAGATATTTTTTTGACCAGGGAAAACAATCTTTTATCACCTCTCTATCAAAACGGCATCCCATGGCATGCGCCATGCTCGATATTGATCATTTTAAACAGGTAAATGATACCCATGGCCACGATACCGGGGACAGGGTTCTCCAATATCTTTCAACGATCCTATTGGATTTTGTCGACACCTGGGCAGAAGGGATGGTCGCACGCCTGGGAGGAGAAGAATTCTGTATTTTGGTCCAGCTAAAGGACAAAAATGCAAATATAGAAGCAGCTGTTATAAAAGGGTTCAATGATCTGAGAGAAAAAATCCAGGCGGGCGGAATCCAACTCAATACCAAGCGCCCCCTACTTAAAATCACCATGAGTATGGGAATCAGTTTCAACTCCCACACCACCTTTGACCAGATGGTCAAGGCTGCAGATGAACAATTGTACAAGGCCAAGGAAAATGGCCGAAACCAAGTGGTTCTGACAAAACGATAACAGAGGCAGTATAAAAATATGTTAATACAAAACTGAGGTCTGTTAATAATAGCCCGCACCACATAAGAATGGATACTGATCAGTTCTTATATCTTCTAAAAGCCAGTTTTTCATTCCCCTCTATTTTGCTGAGGAACACAACTTTTGCAGTGTTGTAAATCCAAAATTTTGGGGAGCTTTTGTCTCAGCCGCATTCTTTCCATTCAAAACACCATCCACAATATATTCTTTACCTAAAAATTTTTGGAAAAAAGTTACAACTTTATCAATTGCAGGCGTTTCCAATCCACATAATTCATTTACACCTTTCATCATACAAAGGCCGCCTGGGATATCTTCAGTAAAATAACGATTTTTGAAATCAGGTTTAAAAGAGCCGTCGCTTTGCTCTATAAACGGGCAATAAAGTCCTTGATAAGATGCATTAGTTGCAAAACATGAACGATATGTACTCATATCTGCGATTGTATCATGGTAAGTGATCTTAATACGTTCAGGATGTGGCAAGAATTCATCAGACAAGCCGTCTAAACCGCCTTTGTCTTCTAACACACGGATTGCATTTTGCATTTCTTTATCGCATTGTTCAATCGCATCCGCACTGAAATCATCCATATCTTCATAGAAAAGTGGATTCTCAGGCAAGGTGCCACCTTCTTTATAGTCATGAAGCAAGCCATACAAACGTTGTGGGTGGATAATACCATTTGCATTATATAAGGTTAAAGATAAGAAATATTTCATCTTTGTAATGGATTTTGCATTCCACATTTCTGTCACATATTTACTTACTTCATCTATTCGATCATGTGGGTGACAGGCAATTTTATATTCATATTTCTTACCCATCAGCCTTGCGCGCCGGCCTAACTCTATTACACGACAATTATACGGCATCGGTTGAACAACTGCCAAACAAATCTTATCAAAAACAGGCCCTAATGCCGTCCGGGCAAACCATTCAACTATGCCGCCTGGTGTTACCATTATTATTGTACCAGACCGGATATAATCTTTAATTGCATTTAATGTTGGTTCCAAGGCAAATTCAGGAAGGGGCAAAACGATTATATCAGCACCTGGAATTATTTCAGCAGGATTTTTAGAGACACACCGTGGACGTCCAATGGTTTGAGAACCATCAGGATTATCAATAATTAAATCACCACCTGTTTTTTCCATTGCTGCATTCCAACGTTCCGCTTCATCTTGATATAAAGCAAAAACATCCACGTCAAAACCATTTGAAGAAAATTCACCAACACAAATATGAGCGGTATTACCAGCCCCGCAAACGACGATAGTCTTCTCTTTTTTTGACATAACACTTGATCCTTGACTTTATTCGATATTCTAATAGTTAGCTGCTATCTGCCTTTCCCTGGGCTTCCTATACCTGGTCAAAATGTTCAAAACCATCAATCTGATTCGGATATTCATTCAAAAGTCTTCTGGATAAACTGGTATGAATTTAGTGGGCTAAGGCTTAGGTTGGGTGGCACCATCCTGCAACAGCAGACAGCATTTTTTGTATTTTTTACCACTGCCAAAAGGGCATGGTGTATTGCGACCAATCTTTACCAGAAAGAAGAGGATCCATATTTTGAATATTACAGGACCGAATAAACACAGAGGGGAATCATAGTAAAGCTTACCGAAGAACTGTAGTCCCCGGCTCAAGTGGTATTTTCATCCCTGCTTTGATCATTTCGCGTCGCCGTCTGTACTCGTAGACAATTGCACCGATCACCGTCAGTAGGATAAACACCACAGCCAGGGCGTTCATGGCCGGGCTGATAAAACTACGTAATTTGGTGCCAATATAAATGGGCAATGTCTGCTCAACCCCAATGGCAAACAAGGTGGTGTTGTAGTTATCAAAAGACTGCATAAACGCCAGGGCCATGGACGAGATCAGGGCGGGTCTCAAAAAGGGCAGTGTTATTTTCCAGAACACCTGGCTATGGGTGGCCCCCAGGTCAAAGGCAGCCTCTTCCTGGGTCAGATCAAACCGCTGGGCCCGGGACATGATCAGAAGCATGCAATAGGTTGATATAAAGGTGGATTGGCCGAGAATGGCTGTCCACAAACCACCGGGAATATCCATATAACTGTCCCAGAACAAAAATGTTGAAATTCCCAGGATAATACCCGGGGTCAGGATGGGAGATACCAGGACGCCGTATAGAAAATTACGGGCCTTAAACTGCAGCCGGGTAAGCAGCAGAGCCCCGC
>CAXHYW010000414.1:0-4395 GCA_964021475.1 uncultured Desulfobacteraceae bacterium
TTATAATTGTTAGTTTCAATACATTCCTGGAGAATTTGCTCCTTGAATTCAGGGCTGTAATTTTGTCCATTTTTTCTTGTCAATTTTAGTGCTCCTTTCAGGTTTATTGTAATACCTGATTACGAGCAAAATGTCTCCACATTATATAGGGGTTTAGAGAGTTAGGTAGATGTAATCGGCAAAATGTGTTTCAATTCCTGTGGAGAAATAGTTTTTTTATGAAAATTATATATTAAAAAAATCTCTTGATTTGCATCGGTATCATCAAGATTTTTCACTGTTGACTATGTCTATCTATCCGCAGGATTGATAAACCTTTCAGGGGTATTGACTACAGGGAATAGTCTGGGGTTTTTCCCAAGCTCTGAAAAGCCTTGTTTATAGCCAGAAGTCCGGTATTTTAAAGCCTTTCTTTTCGGCTTTTCTAATATCATAAAACAAAATCAAGATTGAAAATTGTATCGTTGATATTTTGAACATCTCCATACAATTCCAACAAGGAGAATCATTGAGCGCATAATTTAGTTTCACAGGTATTTTTTAGAATTTGTAAGACACCCTCTTTTCGTTAATGGGGCTGTTACATAATCTTCATCAAGGAAACGGATTAGCTCTTTTAACTTTTTTTTGTCTTCAGGGATGATGAGTTTTCCATCGTTGGTTGAAATAGTTATTTTATATTCATCGGGGATATTTTCATTGAAATTATTGGCAACTGTTTGGATATCATTGACAGATAAGTTATCCAATACCTTGTTTTTTTGTAATAATGTAATTTTTTTTCTGATGATTGTATCTGCATTTCCCTTGAATGAAGTATAGTCTTCGAATTCGAACAATTCATTTTCGGCAAACGCATCAAGGTCAGAGTCAGTGGCTGCTGTGTAATAATTACTTAAATCCAAAAATCTTTTGGTGTTGTGATAGGATACAAACAGCAATGTCCCATTTTGAAATTGGGCTGTAAGTTTGTCGTTCAGTATCAAACCCGGTTCTTCTAATTTTTTATAGGTATCCCCGGATCCAATCAATGTCCAGCCTTTGGACAAAAGCTTGCCAGTATTAAAGACCTGAAAGCTGACGTGCTGTTCCTGTTCTGTCCAATGGCCAGTAAATAAAGCTTTAATACGACAGGTTTCTTCTTTCAAATTTAAAATTGGATTATTTAATGGATTCCCCAATGCATTGGAGATTGATTCAGGAAGCGGATAGTCATTGATGGTAAATATTTCACCGGAATCAACATTATAACTGCCCGTAAATTCAATGGTTTGTTTGCCATCAATAAACTGTTGTTGCTGTTGAGAAAAAAAATCTCCTATGTCCTGGCGGAACTGCTCAGTCAGCGGGATTCGTCTGATGGGAGTTTGCTGGTCATCAAGGATGGCAAACAGGTTTCTAATTTGGTTATTGTTATTAGGCATTAGCAGATTCCAATATCATATATTCGGTTAATTGAACCACATGGGTGATGGATTTACAGTCAGTGATATTTTTCCTGGTGATCAACACATAGGTAATATCACCATCTATGACGACTTCATAAAAATGATAGCCAAAAAAACCCAACAGCGGGTTAAAGTGGTAGGCATGGGAGTTTTGGACAATAAAAAAGAAAATAACCGAGATAAACACCAGTACCGCTGCACTGATGGTATTGGTGGTCTGATTGATCAGGGGCAACAGATAAACCAATAAAAAACCAACAATCTCTTTATCCACAGTTTTAACCGCTTTTATCTTAACCGGTAGTTTCTCCAGTTTTTTGCCGGAAACCCAGATTAGGGAAAAACACAACAAACTCATCAGACCGGTCGCTAAAAGATACTGCCAGCCAGCATGCCAGTTCTCCTTTAAATTCAGCATTAAGGGTGAGTTGCTATTCCATGCATTATTAAATTCGACAAACCAGAGGGTAAGGCAAATAGGTGCCAATGAGGTAGCAACAAGGGCAAGTTTAGCAACCTTGTTAAGCATGCAAGCTCTCTTTTTTTGATTCTTGTTCTGGTTGCTCTGGCGTTTGAGAAAAGGCTTCTTGCAAAACGGACTGCATTAACATTTCAGCGTGGGTTTGATTGGCAGTGATTTGGTTTTCCAATAGATTGCATATGGAAAGAAGTTTTTCGACTTTGGTGACGATGGCTTTTTGTTCAGATAATGGAGGGAGTGGAAATCTTAGAGATTTAACTGCATCTTTCGTGATTGTTGGTGTTGCAGTCCCGCTCGAAAACGAAACTACATAGTCATAACTTGCATATAGATAGTAGTATGCAAACTTACTATCTATATTATTTTTGCTAAACCTTAGCAAAAATAAGTTCATTGCAAGCGACATGGGTTGTCCTCTATCATCAACGTAAAAAGTTGCTCCAGGATCGGCAATTTTATTCATGATCACATCCCCTGGAAATACCTTAGATTTTGCAAGAAACTCATAAGCATTCTTGGTAATGTATTTATAATTTTTTTTAGAGTTTTTGTGAAAGTTTGTTGTTCTTAACATAATTGCGTAGTCGGGATTGTCCAAAAGATTTACATGCTGCTTAAGCTTTTTATATGAGCCGTTTGCATGGTAGTCGGTCAGTTGTTCTATAGTTTCCCCTATCCTGCACCAAATCCACCCCACTGGTAGTTCAAACAGTTTCTCTTCTTCTCTAATCGGAAACCATGGTTTTCCTTTTTTAATTTTTTTATCTTTTATCAGTTGAGTTCTTTCTGCATGTATTCTCGCCAATAGTTTTCTTGCCGGTTCTATATTGGGATTTTGTTGTCTCCAATCCGTGGAGAGTTTTCCTTCTATGGCTTCTTGTAAAATATGCTGACGGAGTTTTTTCAACAAGGTTTGTTGGTAGATGAGTTCAGTTTTTAGTTCTTTTTCTTGAATTTCAATACCTCTAAACTGTGATACTATTTTCTTTTGTTTTTCGATGGGGGGTAAAGGGATTTCAATGTTTTTTATTTTTGTCATAGATAGTGTAACATTTGCTGCGCCACTCATTAGTGGTACCAATATAAGATTTTTAAACTGAAACAAGTATAAATGTAGAAATTGAATGTCCAGAACATTTTGATCCTTAGCAGTTAAAGCAACAAGGATAGTACCCAATGCAAATTTTCCTTCCTGATAATGGACATTCTTCAAGCTTGCATGACCGTGGCCAGTCGAAGAGACAAGAGGGATACAGACTGCCTTAATATCAAATTGGAACGACTCGCAAGTACGGCGAATAGCCCCTGTGTTTACTAACGGGTATTTGCCAGGAATTGCTTTTGCCAACCCTGTCGAGCCTTTTTCAAAATTACATATATCTTTTAAATAAACAGATTTAAATTTTGCCACTACACCAACTCCTTCCTAAGTTGATCCAGCAGTTGATCTCCTTTGGCAAATGATTTGTGCAATAAATTCAATAATTCTGTGCTGGTGTATTGTTTGTCACCTTTGGGTTTATGAGGGTTTTTGATATCAAGATTATAGCCGTTATCATTGATGATTTTTATATCAACCTGCCATGCCTGATCGCTGTCTTCCCGTTTGTTCCACCACTGTTTTAGATTGTCAAATTCGCTCAATTGGATCGGTTTTGTTTTGGAATAGGCTTTGTAATTTTTCGGTAATTTATGTTCCCAATACCAGACCGTTTTTGTTGGCTCCCCTTTGGTAAAAAACAACAAATTAGTGGCAACGGAAGCGTAAGGCTGGAAGACAGAATTCGGTAAGCGAATTATTGTGTGCAAGTTACAGTCTTCTAATAATTTTTGGCGGATACGCTTTTTAACACCATCACCGGTTAAAGATCCATCGGGCAGTACTATGCCGGCCCTGCCTCCATCCTTTAATAAACGAATCATGAGAATCAAAAACAAATCCGCTGATTCTTTGGTACGGTATGTCTGGGGAAAATTATTTTCGTTATTGTTGGATACAACACCACCAAAAGGTGGATTGGCAAGTATTACATCAACACGATCGTTTTGACGGTATTCGGTTAATGGTCTTGATAAAGAATCATCATACTTAATATTCGGTAGATTAATATCATGTAAAATCAGATTAGTGTTTCCCAACAAATAGGGTAAGGGTTTGTATTCCCACCCCATCACATTGTGTTGAATCGTTTCTCGTTCTGACACGGTATTGGCTTTAGCCTTTAGATTTTCCAACGCTGCTGTTAGAAAGCCACCGGTTCCGCAAGCCGGATCTAATATTTTTTCGTTTGGCTGAGGGTCAACCAATTCTGCTAAAAGCTCTGTAATAGCTCTTGGTGTATAAAACTCACCCAGAGTACCAGCACTTTGTAGCTCACCTAAAAAGGTTTCATAAATTTGACCAAATACTTGCTTAGGAATTAAAATTAAATAAATAACTCCAAATTACGTTTTCTCAGGTATTGT
>CAXHYW010000415.1:0-4384 GCA_964021475.1 uncultured Desulfobacteraceae bacterium
ACACATAGAGGCACACTCTTTCCCTACACGACGCTCTTCCGATCTCCCCAAAGATGCTATTTTTGTAAGACTCGGGTTTTATCTTTGGTTCGGAAAACCGCCATCGAAAATGGAATTGATACCTTTTTGCATGGGGTTAACCTCGATGATTTAGGCGATTACCGACCCGGGCTTGAAGCGGCAAAAGAACTCGGGTTTTTGGCTCCCCTTGCGGATGCAGGTTTTTCAAAAAAAGAGATCCGGTCCTTTTCAAGACAGATGGGTCTTGAAACCTGGGATTTACCATCCCAGTCCTGTCTGGCGACCCGAATTGCCTATCATGACCGGATCACCCGGGAAAAACTTTTGATGGTGGAGCAGGGGGAATCTTTCTTGCGGAAGCTGGGGTTTGATAATTTTCGAGTGCGGTGTCATGGCAGCATGGCCCGGATCGAAATGGATTCCCGGGCGATTTCATCCCTGGTGGACGAGGGCAGGCGTATGGAGATATCCAGGGGGTTAAAGGAAATTGGGTTCACATTTGTTTCCCTGGATCTAGCGGGGTATAAAACCGGGAACATGAATAAATTTTAAAAGGGAGATAGATGAAATATTCATTGGCGACACAGGGAAGGGTGTTTGTCCTTCGCCTTGAAGACGGCGATGTGGTCCATGAGGTTATTGAGGCCTTTGCCAGGGAACAGGGGATTGGTGCAGCCTCCATGATTATCCTGGGTGGGGCGGACACTGGCAGCATCCTGACCACCGGGCCTTTGCAGGACCGGGCCACCCCTGTCGTGGCGCAAACAAAGGTGTTGGAAAATGTCCATGAGGTGACCGGTACCGGCACCCTTTTCCCCGACGAAAGCGGAACTCCGGTGCTTCATCTTCACATGGCCTTGGGTCGAGGGGGGACAACCTTGACCGGGTGTGCACGCAATGGTGTAAAGGTGTGGCATATCATGGAGGTGGTTTTGTATGAGCTTTTGGGGTCCAGTGCCGTGAGAAGACATGATCCTGTAACGGGGTTTGATCTGCTGGTTCCGTGAGGTATCGGGGGAGGGTGGTCATCTGTTTTTACTCGACGGCCTTTGCCCCCTGGGAACAGGCAGGAGCGCTTAAAGCTCCTGCCTGTCCTTTGGGGCCAATGGATGGCGCAATGGAATCTATCTATCTGTTCTGGATTTCAAGACCGCTAAAAAAGTAACCAATTTCAAATGCAGCAGTTTCAGGGGCATCAGACCCATGGACCACATTCTTTTCAATATCGGTTGCAAAATCTTTCCGGATGGTGCCTTCGTCGGCATCCTTGAAATTGGTGGCGCCCATGAGTTTTCTGTTTTGGGCGATGACATCTTCCCCTTCCAGAACCATGACAACGATGGGGCCTGAGGTCATGAAATCGGTGAGGCTGTCAAAGAAGGGCCGTTCCTTGTGAACCGCGTAAAACCCCTGGGCCTGGGGTTTGGACAATTGGATCATTTTCATTGCGGCGATTTTAATCCCTGCGGTTTCAAATCGTTTAATCACTTCACCGATGACATTTTTTTGGACCCCATCGGGTTTGATTATAGAGAGTGTTCTTTCCATGTGTGTATCCTTTAATTTATAGTTTAAAAAAAAATTTTTAAAATCGGGCTTGAAAAATAGCACAACACCATATTATAAGTCAATCTTTATGAAGGCTGCGGGCTTGAGTTAATCAGGGGGTAGGTAACCTAAAGGAGGCGGGTGTGCACAGGTGACAGATATCTTGAAAATCGGGGTAACCGGATCTGCAGGATCTGGTAAAAGTATGGTTTGCCAGGGGTTTAAGCGTTTGGGGCTTGTGACTTTTGATTGTGATATGATTGCCCGGCAGGTGGTTGAACCCGGAGAAAAAGCCTATGAAGCGGTCATCGCCTGCTTCGGGTCTGGGGTGGTCAAACCGGACAAAACCCTTGACAGGGTAAGGCTGCGAAATATAGTGGTGCAAAGACCTGATTTACGAAAGAAATTGGAGGCCTTGCTTCATCCCCTTATCATTGAAAAAATGGTGCTGGATATGAAAACAGCTGTCTATGATGGAGAGTCTGCCTGTGCCGTGGAGGTCCCTCTTTTGTTTGAGCTTAAGATGGGGAATGTATTTAACGTGACCATTGTTGTGGTGTCTGATCAATCAACCTTGTTGGAGCGAATAACCAAGCGGGATAGGGTTTCCCCGGAAAGCGCGGGAAAGCTGCTGGATTTGCAGATGCCGCAATCTGAAAAAATTAAACAGGCCGACCATGTGATTGAAAATAAAGGAAAGCCCGGGGAACTCTTTGAATCTGTTGAAAAATTATACTTTAAAATTAAAAAAGAATTCTTGACAATAAAATCATAATATCTTAATTATCGAAGAATAATACACTAAATTTAGATTGTCTGTCTATTTATCTAATTCACCTAGACTTCCAGATTATCAAAAGGTATTCCTTAAAAAACAATTCTAAAAAAGCCATCCTAAATAACTTATGAAAAATAAACAATTGAAAAGTGAGCGGGAGATTGAATGAATCTTGTAGACCTTAACAAAATGAAGATAAGTGAGCTGTCTAAACTTGCAAAAGAATATAAAATTCAAGGGTTTGGCGGACTTAAAAAACAGGATTTAATCTTTGCTTTGCTCCAGGCCAATGTTGAAGAAAGTGGTCAGGTTTATGGTGAGGGCACCCTTGAAATCCTTCCGGACGGATTTGGTTTTTTAAGGGCATCCGGCTACAATTATCTTCCCGGTCCCGATGATATTTATGTTTCTCCGTCCCAGATCCGGCGGTTTAACCTGAGGACCGGGGATACTGTTTCCGGCCAGGTACGTCAGCCAAAAGATTCCGAACGATATTTTGCTTTGCTGAAGGTGGAGGCGGTGAATTTCCAGAATCCCGACCTGGCAGCTGAGACCATTTTGTTTGATAATCTGCTGCCCCTTTACCCCGAGCGGAAGATGATGCTGGAGGCAGAATCGGATAATTATTCCATGCGGGTTCTGGATATGATGTGTCCCATTGGATTTGGTCAGAGGGGGTTGATCGTGTCTCCGCCCAAGGCCGGTAAAACCATGCTTTTACAGAATATTGCCAATTCCATGATCAAGGCTCATAAGGATATCATTCCCATGATCGTCCTCATTGATGAACGGCCGGAAGAGGTAACCGATATGGCCCGTTCTGTGGACGCGGAAGTGGTAAGTTCCACCTTTGACGAACCTGCCGAGCGCCATGTGCAGGTGGCGGAAATGGTCATTGAAAAAGCCAAGCGGATTGTGGAGCAGGGACATGACGTGGTCATTCTTCTGGACAGCATCACCCGTCTCGCCCGGGCCTATAACTCTGTGATGCCACCGTCTGGTAAAATTCTTTCTGGTGGTGTGGACTCCAATGCCCTTGATCGGCCGAAGCGCTTTTTCGGTGCTGCCCGTAATATTGAAGATGGCGGGAGTCTGACCATTATTGCAACAGCCCTGGTTGATACCGGGAGCCGGATGGATGAGGTTATCTTTGAGGAATTTAAGGGAACGGGTAATCTGGAGTTGGTTCTGGACAGAAAGCTGGCGGACAAAAGAATTTATCCGGCCATTGATATGAACAAGTCCGGTACCCGAAAAGAAGAACTGCTGCTGGATCCATTGGTTTTGAACCGTGTTTGGATTTTGAGAAAATTGTTGTCAAGTTTGAATTCTGTTGATAGTATGCAGTTTTTACTTGAAAAAATGAAAGGAACAAAGGATAATGCTGAGTTCCTTGATTTGATGAATTCATAAGGTTTAGACAGGCAGGACCCGAATGGATGGAATCAAGATGGAATCAAGATGGAATCGGATAGATATTATTTTTAATAAAGACCTTAAGATTAAGGTTGGTAAGGAGTTTTTGAAAAGATGAAAAAAGAAATACATCCCAATTACACAAACACAACAGCGGGCTGTGCATGCGGAGCAAGGTTTGAAGTAGGTTCCACAAGAGAGAATATCAAGGTTGAAATTTGTTCACAGTGCCATCCGTTTTTTACCGGAAAACAAAAGTTGGTGGATTCTGCAGGTAGAATCGATCGCTTTAAGAAAAAATATGCAGGGTTCGACGCGACTAAACTTGCTTAAAAACTATAATTCGGGGAATTTGAAAGGGGGCTTGTGCAAGTACCCCTTTTGCATTTGTAATTATGATTGGTAAATTAAAAGGCATTGAAGAGCGGTTTGTCAAGCTTGAGCAGTTGTTGAGTGATCCTGCTGTTCTTGGAGATCAGAAAAAATACCAGGAATATCTGAAAGAACATGGTGAACTCAACAAGATTGTTCCGGTGTTCAGGGTCTATGAGGGCCTTTTGGGTGAACTTGCAGAGGCAAAAGCGTTCTTGCGGGACGATGATCCTGATATCCGCAGTATGG
>CAXHYW010000416.1:0-4380 GCA_964021475.1 uncultured Desulfobacteraceae bacterium
GATAATCCAAAAGAAATAACGACAACAAAGCTTGAAAAGCTGGCGGCCCTGACCCAGGACCGGGAAAAAGAAAGTATTGCCACAGGAATTGCCCATGATTCCCTGACAGGTCTTATTACCACATCACTTTGCGTCTACAATCGATATTATCCCGGACAAAAGTCCTTTGGCATATCTTGTGACTTAACTTGCAATATAGCGGCTACCCCCTTTTATTTCCCCTTTTCATCCCGAACCTGGTTTAAAGGGGAAAAAGGCAGGCAAAGAAAAGCTGTTTTATCCTGGACAAAGGGAGGCCGTGACGTTTTTATTATTCTTTCCGAATCCGGTGTCCAGGCACCTTTTTCTTCGGGATATCTGAGTCATTCCTGCCCACGGATTTTCCCTGTTGCCGCCGCATCAAAGGACAGCCTCAGGTTAAAGCTGGAACAATTAGCCTTAAAGGCGGACAATTCTTCCGATTTAGATAAAATGGCCAAAGAAAATTTTGTTGAATACAAATCCGAACCCAATAAGGGCTTTACTGCCGTTGTAATGGGGGGGGCAGATTCAGCCATAAAAAGAGAGGCTGGGTTTTTAGCGTCTGGCCTTGATAAATCCTTTGCCGATGGAACTATCATAAAAACACCCGGGGGAAGTTATTTTACGCCGGATCCCTTAGGTACAGCTGATCAAAAAGGGAAAGTTGTATTTGTATATCCGGGTGTGGCAAGCGCCTATACGGGCCTCGGCCAGGATCTTTTCCAGATGTTTCCCAATGTCTATGATTTTTTCTCACAACTGGCTCCGGATGTTGGCGGTTTTGTAAAAGAGAAAGAACTCTACCCAAGGATCAGCCATGACCTTTCCCGGGATGAGCTTAAACTGTATGACCAAAACCTTCGTAAAAACATTATGGAGATATCCCAGTGCGGAATGAGCTTTTCGGTTATCTACACCATGATTATGGCAGGTGTATTCAACCTAATCCCTGAGTATGCGCTTGGGTACAGCATGGGAGAAGCCTCCATGATGGCGTCACTTATGGTATGGAAAAATCCGGGTGAGTTGAGTGAGAAATTAAAAAGCAACGATGCGTTCAGCAGTGCATTGAGCGGAGACCTGACAGCTGTTCAAGAGGCCTGGAATCTTTCCGCCAAAAATACAAATGCTGATACGAATGATAATAAGGCAAAAATCTGGGAATCATACACGCTTTTAGAGGATAGAAAAAAGGTTGAAGAACTCGTCAGTAAAGAGGACAGAGTTTATATTACCCTTGTAAATACTGACAACGAGCTTGTTATTGCCGGAGATCCTGAAAAATGTTTGCAGGTAATCAAAAAGCTTAACTGTAAATATTTCCCCTTAAAACTTGCCCTGGCAATTCACAGTGACCCCGCATACCTCGTCTATGACAAACTGGTTGATCTTTACTCCCTGGAAGTAAATAAATCCGCAGGTATTAAATTATACTCGTCCTCCTGTTACCTTCCGGTTCCCCTTAAAACAAAAGCCGTTGCAAACAGTATTGCAAAGGCGTTTTGCGATACTGTTGACTTCCCTAGGCTTGTGAGAAAAGTATATGATGACGGCGGAAGAATTTTCGTGGAAACCGGCCCCAGACAAACATGCTCATTATGGATAGACCAGATTCTTTCCGGAAAAAAATATGTAACCATCCCTCTGAACAATAAGGGCGTTAAGGATCAGGTTTCCATGGCAAGGGCTATGGCAATGCTGCTGAGCCATGGGGTGAATGTGAATGCAGAGCATCTGTTTAGATTTTAGATAAATTTTGGACAAATTTTGGAGTTAGTGAATGGATAAAATTGCTGTCATAGGGATATCCTGCCTTTTGCCAGGTGCAAAAAATCATAAAGAATACTGGCAGAATCTCATGGATGGAAAAAGCTCAAAATCCACTGCCGGATATGATCAAATGGGGGTGGACCCCGAAAAGTATTTTTCTTCAAAAAAAGGAGTAGATGACAAATTTTATTGTATGGAAGGTGGATTTGTCCGGGATTTTAATTTTGATTCCCAGGGCTTTTCTCTGCCTTCAGATTATCTTGATAAACTTGACGACCTTTTTAAATGGTCCCTTTACACCTCAAAAGAAGCACTAAAAGACGCTGGCTATCTTGGCCGTTCCGAACTTGAAAACTGCGGCGTTATCCTGGGAAACCTTTCCTTTCCCACTCGCCTTTCTAATGGCCTTTGTATTCCCATTTACCATGACGCGGTTGAGGAAAGTATCAGAAAACTGACCAAAACAGATGATTTCAATTTAAAGCCGTACACTGAAAACAGAGGGGATTCGCTTGATATCTCATCTGGCATCTCACCTGATATCTTAACGGATAACATGATGATTTCAGGATATCCGGCAGCAGTGATTTCAAAGGCGCTTAATCTGACAGGCACAAGCCTTGCTATTGATGCCGCCTGTTCATCCTCAATCTATGCCGTAAAACTTGCCTGTGATTATCTTTTAAGCGGAAAAACCGACATGATGCTTGCGGGCGCCGTGAGCTGTGCCGATCCTTTCTTCATCAATATGGGGTTTTCAATTTTTCAGGCCTATTCCGACGGCCCGGAATCAACCCCCCTGGATAAAAATTCAAGGGGGCTTATTGCCGGAGAAGGTGCCGGAATGTTTGTCCTCAAAAGATATGAAGATGCCGTAAGGGACAATGATCACATATATGCTGCCATTAAAGGAATCGGACTGTCTAACGACGGAAGGGGGCAATCGGTTTTATCCCCCAGTTCAGAGGGGCAGAATATCGCCTTTGAAAGGGCTTATAAAAATTCCGGGGTCAGCCCCAGAGATATTACCTTTGTTGAATGCCATGCAACCGGCACCCCCCTTGGAGATAAGGTAGAGCTTAATTCCATGGACAGTTTTTGGGGAAAATACGGAGGCTCTCCCTATGCGGGATCTTCAAAATCAAACCTGGGACATCTTCTGACGGCTGCGGGAATGTCCGGAATGATAAAGACAATTCTTGCATTGAATAAGAAGATCATACCGTCAACAATCAATATTAAAGAACCGCTGCACTCCAGAAACAATGTCATTTCAACCCGTCAGATCCCAATGTCGAATTTACCCTGGCCCGAAGGAAATGATAGCAGTCCAAGATATGCAGCAGTGAGCGGCTTTGGTTTTGGCGGAACCAACGGCCATATCATATTTGAAAAAAGCGACGCTCCGGAACAAGGAACAGATGTAAAAGGGACAGGTGCAAAAAGATCAGGCGCAAAAGGATCAGAACCCGGGACAACCGGCAACTCCGCTAGCCAATTTAACTCTAACATCATCAATTTGTTTGATGAAAAAAAACCAGAAGCAACCAGATTAGAAACAAACAGGTCAGAAGCAAAGGCATGTTCACTTGCCATCATCGGAATGGAGGCTATTTTCGGTTCGTCCAACGGAATCAACGAGTTTCATCGGACCATATATGACGGTATTCAGCATTTTAAGGATCTTCCCGAAAAGAGGTGGAATGGACTTGAAAAATATGACTCCATATTAAAAAAACATGGTTTTGAAGATGGTAAAGCCCCGGCAGGTGCCTATATTGATAAATTTGATATAGATTTTCTGGGGTTTAAAATTCCGCCCAATAAGGATGACAGACTGATTCCCCAACAGCTGCTTGCTCTAAAAGTTGCCGATAATGCCTTGAAAGATGCAGGCCTTAAGGGGGGAACAAATACCGCAGTACTGGTTGCAATGGGTGCGGAAATGTCTCTCCATAAGTTCAGGGGCAGGGTAAACCTTTCAACCCAGCTTGATGACAGTTTTGAAAAACTTTCCCAAAATAATTACCGGGATCTTGAACAAAATGAAAAAGATGAGTTAAAAGAATCCATAAAGGGCAGTATCCACGGGGTTGCCAAGGTTAACCAGTATACCAGTTTTATCGGAAATATAATGGCAGCCAGGATATCCTCGGTCTGGGATTTTTCAGGCCCGTCATTCAGTGTGTCCTCGGAGGAAAATTCTGTCTTCAAGGCTCTTGATATGGCCCATTTAATGCTGTCCTCAAATGAAGTGGATGCGGTTGTGGTGGCCGGAGTCGATCTTTCAGGCGGCGTTGAAAACGTTCTTTTGCGACATAGTAAAAACCGTGTTAACAGCGGAAATCCAACCCTAAGCTTTGATGAAAACTCAAATGGATGGATGGTGGGTGAAGGGGCTGGCGCCATTGTGCTTAAGAGGCGCGATCAGGCTGTAAAAGACAATGACAGAATCTATGCCACCGTAAATGCCATTGCCTTTACATCGGGAGAGGATAAAAAAGCCGTGGCCAATGTTTGCCAAAAAGCCGCGAAAACAGCAGGAATTAATCTTTGTGATATCGAATATCTTGAAGTTTTTGCAAGTGG
>CAXHYW010000417.1:0-4342 GCA_964021475.1 uncultured Desulfobacteraceae bacterium
TGTCAGTCAAAGATATTATATCCTGGGAGAAGTCCAGGTTGTCGGGGAATATCCCCTGGTAAAAAAATTGACGGTTGTTCAGGCTTTTGCGTTAGCCAAAGGGTTTACAGAATGGGCATCCAAGGATAAGATCATTTTGTACAGGAGAACCGGACAAAAGGAAGTGATGATAAAAATTGATTATGACGATATTGTAAAGGGACAACTAAACAAAGATATCCTCCTTCGGGCTGATGATATCATCATTGTTCCGTAAATTTGGTTTGTTTTTAGGAGAAAGGTTTGGGAAAAGAAATAAATTTTTATCGTGTATTCAGAACGGTTGGGGCAATTTTTTTGACCCTGGTTTTAACCATATCATCGATATCTGCCAAAACTACTTTTCAAATCGTGCCGACCCTGACGATCAGTGAAGAATACAGTGACAATTATTTCAAGAGTGCTACCCACAAACAAGAAGAGTTCATCACCTCCTATGAACTTGGGTTTTCCATGGGCTTTTCGGACCTTACCAAAAAGGTTTATCTAAGTTATTCTCCTGTATACAAAGATTATAAAAACCTGAACGACCGGGACAAACTTGAACATAAGGTATCTGTCGATGGCGAGTTTAAGCCCACAAAATATACAAATCTTGAAGCCCATCTTTATTATGACGGAAGTTCTGATAATTACCAGGGAGATGCATGGCGAAACGATGCATCCATCAAAGGCACCACCCAGGTTAAAAAGAATACCCAACTAACTTACGGATATGATTACTCGAATCGCTTTGATGAGCAGCTTCGAACCGGAATTTATAAAGAACATGCATTACATACGGGAAAGGCAGGGCTTAGCCATAAATACGGTAAAAAGAATATTTTAAAGGTTACCTTTCTCTATGAATTTGATGACTATAAAGAATTGGACCCGGATGAATATACCAACTATGAGCCCGCAGGCTATTTTTCATATTGGTTCACGCCCAAAACAGGAATTGACAGTAATTTTTCATTTAGAAATAAAGATTTTATTGACGGGTTCAATGATATAAAAACCTATTCCGGTGATATTCGCTATATTTACAATATATCAAAAAACCTGGATGCCTACCTTAAGTATCGCCACTCCTATTCGGAAACCCAATTTTATGACCATCATATTTTGCACCCTTCGGTGGGTGTCGACTGGGATATAACCGATGATTCCGGGATTACATTGGGCCTTGGGGCATTGTTCAACCAATGGAGCAATGACAACGATGATTCAACAGATCCCTTTATCGATCTGGATGCCTATAAAACCTTTGATTTTAATCGACGGGCATCACTTACCGTCACCGGTTCCAGTGGATATTCAGATTCCGGGGAAGAGGCCGCAAGCCTGGGATATAACATTTACTACCAGGCAGGATATCAGCTTAATTATCAGTTGTTAAAACAATTGTCTTCCAATCTGTTTGGTTTCTATCGTTCTGTTGAATTTTATGAAACCCTTGATGCCCGACGAGACGAGATGCTTACCCTGGGAGCGGGCCTTTCATGGGGGCCACTTAAATGGCTTAAGCTCAATTTGAATTATAGTTTTACAGATTATAGCACCAATTCTTTCCAACGCGATGATTATACGGAAAACCGGGTCTTTTTTTCCGTGAACCTGATCCCGGAAACCCCGATAAAACCCAATAATAATTTATCCAGAACCTCTTTTGATAAGATGATTTATGACCGTGAACGATAAATTTAACATCTCCTATATGAGAACCATAATCATTGTTGCTATTTTAGTTCTGACAGCGCTTTTAACATTTGTTTTCAGCCAGTCTGAAAGGACTCGTCTCAACAAATCCTTTGACTTGTTTCCCCTTGAAATCGGAGAATGGAAAGGGGTGAAAGACACTCTGGACCAAAAGGTCTACAATATTCTCGGGGTTGAAGATTATATCCTGGGAAATTATCAAAACCGCCAGGGAAACCGGATTAATTTATATGTTGGTTTTTACCAGAGCCAGAAGGAAGGAGACCTGATCCATTCACCTAAGAACTGTATGCCAGGGGCTGGGTGGAATATCATTAAAACTGATCAGGAGCCCCTGGAGTTCCAAAAGGGGGAAATACCCAGTAACGTTATCCGTCTGCTACTGCAAAAAGGGGGAGAAAAACAGATCGTCTTGTACTGGTTTCACTCCAGGGGAAGGATCATTGGTTCGGAATATATGCAAAAAATATGGTTGGTCATTGATTCAATGACAAAGAGGCGGACAGACGGTGCCTTTGTCCGGTTGATTTCACCGATTATCAAAAGTGAAGAAACAACGGATAAATTGCTCACGGAATTTGCCAGGGAAATCAAACCGATTTTAGATGAGTATATTCCCTCCTGATGGGAAAAGGATTAAATGAAATTAAAGATTAAATCCCATACAACCGTTCAGGTTTTGTTGATCCTGGCAGGTTTTTATTTGCTCTACCACCATGCCATTGCTACCCTGATTTCAGACTGGTCAACAGACCCCAATTTTTCCCATGGTTTTTTGATTCCATTTATCTGTGTCTATATGATCTGGTATAAAAAAAATGAAATCGCCCTGGTAGAGCCGCAAGCTTCCAACTGGGGACTGGTTGTCATTTGTTTTGGCATGTTCATTCATTTGGCAGGACATGCTGGGGCTGAGCAATTTTTAATGCGGTTTTCCATGGTCATCACCCTTTCCGGGATTGTTATTTATTGCTGGGGGCTTAAGGTGTTTAAAAAGGTGTTAATCCCACTGGCATATCTTGTCATCATGATTCCGATTCCTTCCATCCTTTGGAATAAAATCGCTTTTCCACTACAGCTAATAGCCGCAAATTTTTCTTCTGAAATGATCCATTTTATAGGTATCCCGGTTTTCAGAGAGGGAAATATTTTACACCTGGCCAACACCTCACTGGAAGTTGTAGATGCCTGTTCCGGCTTGCGTTCTCTGACGTCTCTTCTCGCGTTGACAGGTGTTTTTGCTTTTATTGCCCCACTCACAGGTTTAAAAAAATGGATTCTTTTTTTGTCCGCTATTCCCATTGCGGTTCTGGTGAATGTGATCCGGCTGACGATTACTGCCGCCATGGCTGCCTGGATAAGCCCAGATACGGCCAATGGATTTTTACATGACATGTCCGGCCTGATCATTTTCGGATTCGCCTTGGTACTCGTATATCTGGTATATCTGCTTGAAATGAAAATCCAAACCCATGAAAACAATAAATTAAGATAAAAAAGGTATAAATAAACGCTATGAAACTCACTATCATTGGCACCGGCTATGTCGGGCTTGTAACAGGGGCTTGTTTTTCTGAAATGGGAAGCCATGTGACCTGTGTTGATATTGATGAAGAAAAAATCAATAATTTGAAAAAAGGGATTCTTCCCATTTATGAACCAGGCCTTGAACAGATTGTGAATCAAAATTTTAAGGAAGGCACCCTTGAATTTTCGTCAAACCTTGCAAAGGCTGCCAAAGATTGCAGTCTTTTTTTCATTGCTGTGGGAACCCCACCGGGAGATGACGGGTCTGCCGATCTTCAGTATGTGCTTCAGGTGGCACAACAGATCGGTCAGAATATTACCGATTATGCGGTTATTGTGGATAAATCAACGGTACCTGTGGGAACAGCAGATCGGGTGAGGGCGGTTATTGAGCAGGAGCTTGAAAAACGTCATATGGAGATTGAATTTGATGTGGTCAGCAATCCTGAATTTTTAAAGGAGGGAGCTGCAGTCAATGATTTTTTAAAACCCGATCGAATCATCGTGGGGGCAGACTCAAAAAGAGCCATCAAAATGATGAAACGGCTTTATGCGCCGTTTTCGAGAAATCGCGATAAAATGCTATTTATGAATGTCAGGGATGCTGAAATGACGAAATATGCAGCCAATTCCATGCTGGCAACCAAAATATCCTTCATGAATGAAATTTCCAATATTTGTGATCGCCTTGGGGTGGATGTGGAAAATGTCAGAAAAGGCATCGGGTCAGACTCACGCATCGGGTATTCCTTTATTTATCCGGGGTGCGGATATGGGGGATCCTGTTTTCCCAAAGATGTTAAAGCCCTGATAAAAACCAGCAAGGACGCCGGATTTGAACCGACCCTCCTGGATTCGGTTGAAATGCGTAACAACCTACAAAAACAAGTGCTGGGAACCAAGGTAAAGGAACGGTTTGGCGATGACCTTTCCGGAAAAACATTCTGTGTCTGGGGACTTTCTTTTAAACCCGGAACCGATGACATGCGGGAAGCCTCTTCCCTGGTCCTGATGGAAACTTTGATTCAGGCTGGAGGAAAAATCCAGGCCTATGACCCAGTTGCCATGGACCAGA
>CAXHYW010000418.1:0-4336 GCA_964021475.1 uncultured Desulfobacteraceae bacterium
GGAATTATGATGTGGATACCCATACCTATGCACAGTATGAAGATCACTTCAGAGAAAAAATGATTGAAGCCGGACTGCCGGTGGATAAGAAGGAGTAATAAATGTCTGACAAACTTACACCGGATGATGCATTAGATAAGATCGATTATAGCCCGGGATCAGGCAATTGGATGGACACCACCAAATCCGTCCAGATCAGACCCGGGATGTATTGTTACGCGGCAAAAGCTGAAAGTGTTGAAAGATTAGGGCTACCCAATGCCAGAGCCTGGAACCCTCTGGAAGATGATTGGAAACTGCCGGAAAACTGGCAGCAGATTCTCCATGAGGGTATCAAGGAACGCCTGGATAAATTTAGAACCTTTAAAATATTCATGGACGTCTGTGTCCGCTGCGGCGCCTGTGCAGACAAGTGTCATTTCTTCCTTGGCACAGGTGATCCCAAAAACATGCCGGTCCTGAGAGCCGAGCTGCTTAGAAGCGTCTATCGAAATGATTTTACCACCGCCGGAAAAATTTTAAGCAAAATTCCCGGTGGCCAGCGATTGGGCGGCAACCGCCCCTTGACCCTGGATGTGCTCAAGGAGCTGTGGTACTATTTTTTCCAATGTACCGAATGCCGTCGATGCTCGGTTTTCTGCCCCTATGGAATTGATACGGCGGAAATCACCATCATGGCAAGAGAATTGTTCAACCTCATCGGGCTTAACATCGACTGGATTGCAACCCCAGTTTCCAATTGTTACCAGACCGGTAACCATCTGGGTATTCAGCCCCATGCCTTCAAGGACATGCTGGATTTCTTCGTGGAAGATATTGAAGAGATCACCGGGGTCAATTGTGAGCCCCAGTATATGAAAAAAGGAGCGGATATCCTTTTTATTACCCCTTCAGGCGACGTATTTGCCGATCCAGGCACCTATACCTGCCAGGGGTATCTGATTCTGTTCAAATATCTCAAAGATAAGTATAACCTGGATGTGACCTGGAGTACCTATGCTTCCGAAGGCGGTAACTTTGGTTCCTTTACCTCCCATGAAACCATGAAACGCCTCAATGCCAAAATGTATCTGGAGGCCAAACGCCTTGGCGTCAAATGGATACTGGGCGGCGAATGCGGTCACATGTGGCGGGTAATTAACCAGTACATGGATACCATGAACGGCCCTGCCGATTTTCTGGAAGTACCGGTAAACCCCATCACAGGAACGGTTTTTGAAAATGCCAAATCCACCAAGATGGTTCATATCACGGAATTCACAGCCGATTTGATCAAACATGGAAAACTGGAACTGGACAAATCTCGAAATTCCAACCGCATCATGACCTACCATGATTCCTGTAACACGGCCAGGGGCATGGGCCTTTTAGACGAACCCAGGTACGTGATCCAGAATGTTTGTGATAATTTTTATGAGATGCCCCCCAACACCATCCGGGAGCAAACCTTTTGCTGCGGATCAGGATCTGGCCTTAACGCCGGAGAAAATATGGAATTGAGAATGGCCGGAGCCCTGCCCCGTGCCAATGCCGTCAAACATGTTCATGAAAAATATGGGGTCAACACCCTGGGTACCATCTGTGCCATTGACAGGGCCGCCCTTTCCACCCTGTGTGAATACTGGGTACCGGAAGTGGAAGTATACGGCGTCCATGAGCTGGTGGGAAATGCGTTGATTCTCCCAGGTGAAAAGAATAGAACCCAGGACCTGAGAATGGAACCATTGCCGGGTTTTGAGGAGGAAGAATAATGAATAAAAACACCATTATCGCAGGACTTGTGATATTTGTCGCCGCCGTACTGTCTCCCATCTGGTTCAACATGGTGACAACTACCCAGGCAGCACCTGAGCCGGAACTGTCCGCCAAGGCCAAGGCGGCCAAAAAATGTGTGTTGGACAAGTTCGACATGAGAGCCAACCACATGTCTCTTTTAGATGATTGGAGAGACTCCGTTGTCAGGGATGCAGACCGAATGTACACGGCTGCCAATGGGCATGAATTTAATATGAGCCTTTCCACAGGGGAGAACTCCTGTCTTGGCTGCCATGAAGACAAAGAAAAATTTTGTGACAGCTGTCATACCTATGCATCGGTAACACCCTATTGCTGGGAATGTCACACAACCCCCAAGGAGATCAAATGATGGAAAAGAGCAGAAGAAGCTTTCTTAAAGTAGCAGGTATTGCTGCCATCGGATTGGGTGCTGCTCCGGCAATGAACTTTGCTGCATCTGATTCCCATGGGACTGCCACGGCGGTGAAGGGCAAAAATCACGAAGCACTTTCCGCCCATCGCTGGGGCATGGTAATCGATACCAATAAACTTAACGAAGAAGTGGTCGAAAGTATCAACCACGCCTGTCACAAAGCCCACAACGTACCTGATTTCAACCACGAGGTGGATGAAGAAAAATTTCCCAATACCCGTCCTGTCAACCCTAACCAGGATATCAAATGGATATGGGAAGAACACTTTAAGTATGCGTTTCCGGACAAGGAAGACGAATTTTTAGCGGAAAAGTTCAAGCATCTTCCCTTTCTGGTCACCTGTAACCATTGCAAAAATGCCCCCTGCGTCAAGGCATGCCCGACCCAGGCCACTTTTAAACGGGAAGACGGCATCGTGCTCATGGATTTTCATCGCTGTATCGGATGCCGATTCTGCATGGCTGCCTGCCCCTATGGTTCCAGAAGTTTCAATTTCAGGGATCCCAGGCCTTTTATCGATGAAGTCGTACCCGAGTTTCCCACCCGGACCAAGGGGGTGGTTGAAAAATGCAACCTGTGTGCCGAAAGGCTAGCCATTGGGGAACAACCCCATTGTGTTGAAGCTTCTGAGGGTGCTATTGTTGTGGGTGATCTTGAAGATCCTGAATCTGACGTTCGGGTTCTTCTTAATGAAAACTATTCAATCAGACGTAAACAGGCCCTGGGTACAGAGCCCTCTGTTTACTATGTCGTTTAAGAGAGGCGAGTATGCTTGAGATAGCTTTAAAAGGAAGTAAGAACTATTGGTTATGGATAGTCCTTCTGCTCGCTGTCATGGGAGCCGGAGCACTTGCATATGTCGACCAATTCACGAATGGTCTGATGACCACCGGAATGAGTCGGGATGTTTCCTGGGGATTTTATATCGCCAACTTTACCTTTCTTGTGGGGGTTGCAGCAGGTGGCGTTATGGTCGTCATTCCCTTTTACCTCCATGATTATGAAAAATTCCATAGGATCACCATTTTGGGTGAATTTCTGGCAGTGGCCTGCTTGATCATGTGCCTGCTGTTCATTGTGGTGGATCTAGGTCAACCGACCCGGATGCTCAATGTTTTGCTCTACCCCACTTTCCACTCCATGCTGTTCTACGATATGCTGGTTCTTAACGGCTATCTGACCTTGAACATTGTCATTGGATGGAAGGTGTTGGAAGCAGAAAGAAACCAGGTAGAGCCCCCGGCATGGACAAAACCCCTGATTTACCTGTCAATCCCATTTGCCATTGGCATCCATACGGTAACTGCCTATCTGTATTGCGGCCTTCCCGGCCGTGGATATTGGCTGACAGCCGTATTGGCACCTAGGTTTTTGGCGTCCGCTTTTGCAGCGGGTCCTGCCTTTTTGATTATCCTGTGCTACTTTATCAGAAAATTCACCAAGTTTGATCCGGGTTGGGACGCCATGCAGACCCTTGCAAAAATTGTCTGCTGGGCCGTCATTGCCAACCTGTTCTTCTTTGTCTGTGAATGTTTTGTGGTATTTTATTCAGGCATCCCAAGTCACATGGCCCATCTACAGTATCTGCTCTTCGGATACCACGGATACCATGCTCTGGTGCCATGGATGTGGTCCGCATTTATTCTCATGGGGTTGGGTGCCGTCTTTTTGATCATCCCGAAATTGAGAAACAACGAGACGCTTCTGCCCGTCACCTGTGCCATGATTTTTGTCGGTGCATGGATTGACAAGGGTCTTGGAATGATTTCCGGTGGGTTTGTGCCCTCCCCTCTCCACCATGTGACAGAGTATGCCCCCACGGTTAAGGAAATCATGGTAACGCTTGGGGTCTATGCAACCGGATTTCTTGTGTTGACGATTCTATACAAGCTGGCCACAACGGTTAAAGAAGAGGTTCGGGGGTAATCATTTAAATAGGCTGGTCATTTAAATTTAAATGAAACAGCAGATTTTATGAACCTTAGAATTGTCTTAGAAATGATACAGGGGAGCTTTTTTTATTAAGAGCTCCCCTGTTTTTTTTTAAGCCTCCATGCCTAAAATTGCCAATTGGATATAAAAAATGAAGGCAAACACAAAAAACTTAGAACCAATTGGGTTACCCA
>CAXHYW010000419.1:0-4332 GCA_964021475.1 uncultured Desulfobacteraceae bacterium
ACTTTTTGTTTTTTTTTTTTTCAAGCAGAAGACGGCATACGATATTCTCCGGAGTTACTGTAGTTCAGACGTGTGCTCTTCCGATCTTATTTGCCCAGAAGGGTGATGGCACCGGTTCCGCCGATGACCAAAAGAAACAGCCCCACCAAAAGTCCCGAAGCCGCAATCTGGGACGCACTTAATGTCATGGCAATGGCATAGGCACTAATAACCTTCATGGGTTGAACCGGAACAGTGATACCATAATACATTCCGGATAAAATATAAAACAGGCCAATGGAAAAAAAGACCCCAATGGGACTTAACCCATTGACCATAATCATCCCCACGGATAACGGCAACAATGACCCCAGATCTCCCAATCCTCCTGAAAGCTCCATTCGATTAAATTTGTAACTGGGTTTTACAAACTTTGCCTGCAAAGACATATTAACAATTCCGCCTGTAAGTTCTCGCCATATATTTAAAACCAGGGGTCTAGTGCGACAACCAAGTTTCAGCTTCTACTTTTTGATTTCTATTAAATGCCTTTATTTCCAAACCCGGAAACAAAGCGCCTTCCAATTCACTGACTTTTTTTAACCAATCCGTGTCCGTCAATACCGCTGCCCGGTCAAACTTTTTAATCAATCCAAACAGAGAGGGAAACCGGGAAAGTTCAACCCCCATTGCACCTAAGGATGGTATGTGAAAGTCGACAATTTCATAGAGCATGATTCCGTTTTGAATATCCTTGGCCTTGTCGATCAATTCGTCCAGGCCAACTTTCATATCTTCAGTATTTAATTTGCCACTCAGCTCAATGTCTAAACGATTGGTGCCGTTTGATGTTATTTTCAACATACTCTCTCCTTATATCTATTTTTATAATATATATTTTTATATTTGGTTGAGTTTAATTTTAAAAATTGAAAACTTCTTTTTAAGAAAGTATCAAGCCCAATCTCTCTTGTAAAGCCATATTCAGAAAGACCCTTTGCGGCATGTTTTATATTTTCTGAAATTTCCCGATATCACCTAAAAAGTTTCCTGATATGAAAAACATAGGATTATTAACCCATATTCATAAATCGTTTAATAATACAGACGAAAACAAGAACATTAATGTATAAAATCTTATAAAACTTGGTTTCTACAAAATTTATTAGTCAAACTCCCCTCTTGAGATCCGGACATATACCGGGTGTGAAATGGATTTAAGTTGACAAATAGACAACATTTGGGTACTCCAGATCTTATATTATTGTTCTGCTACACCAGTACTACACACCCCAATTTTAGGAGGCATTAAAAATGAAAACCTGCAATTTCAAGAAAAAATGTTTGATTCTGAGTATGGCTGCCATACTGACAATTGCTTTTACCCTGCCGGCCTTTGCAGACAAGGTAAAATTCGGCCACGTAGCCCCCCCCTTCCATGGACAGGCAAAAGGGGTTGATGCCTTTGCCGCCTATGTAAAGGAAAAGACAGAGGGGAAAATCGATATTGCCACTTTCCCAGCCGGTCAGTTGGGTGGAGAGCGCTCCATGGCAGAACAGGTCCAGTCCGGAACCCTTCAGATTGCAGCCATTACCACGGCTGTTCTCCAGAATTTTGTCCCCCAGTGCGCCATTCTGGACATGCCCTTTATTTTTCCGAATAGAAAAACCGCCTATGCCACTCTGGATGACACAGCGGTACAGGATAAAATTTTCTCCTATTTTCCAAAGAAAGGATTTATTGCCATTGGGTGGACGGAAAATGAAATCCGGGATTTCACCAACAATAAAAGAGCGGTGCGAACACCTGAGGATATACAGGGCTTAAAAGTCAGAGTGATGAACTCCCCTGTCTACATCGATACCTTTAAACAGCTGGGCGCCTCTCCCGTGGGCATTCCCTTTCCAGAAACCTATAACGCCCTTCAGACGGGTGTCATTGATGCCCAGGAAAATCCCATCCTGACCTCGGTTCTCATGAAATTTACCGAAGTGACAAAATATGTGACCCGCACCCAGCATTGCCTGACTGAATGTATCATCGTGGTAAGTACAGATTATTGGGCAACCCTGTCTGCTAAAGAAAAACAAATTTTCAGGGATGCAGGCAAATTAGCCATAGAGACCAACCGTTCCGTCAATGCCAGTCTCCATAACGCTTTGCCCAAAAGCAATATTTCCATCGCCAAATATGCCAGTGAGAATGGCATTGATCTCATCGACCTGACCCCGGAAGAACGGGAAGCTTTCAGGGTTGCCATGACCCCGGTTTGGAACAAATATCGCAAGAAAATCGGAGATGATATCTTTGATTTCATGCTGGAAAAAATCAAGGTTCACAAGCAATAATTATAAACACGATTTAATTAAAAACATCAGATAGTAATAGATACCGGCCGGGAAAAAACTTTTTCGGCCCGTATCTATAGGAGATATAGCCATTGAAACGGTTGTTTGATACGATGGACCGGATTGAAAATATCACTCTGGTATGGACCATTTTAGGTCTTGCCTTTATCGGATTTGTCCAGGTCATTACCCGGTATGTGTTTAATTATAGTTTTACCTGGTTTGAAGAACTGGGCCGATATCTTGGGGTATTTATCGCCTTCCTGGGGGCCTCCATCGGGGTCAAAACCGGCAGCCATTTTACCATGGATCTTCTGGTCTCCCATTTTAAGCACCCGTGGCAACAACTGACCCGGGCCCTGACAGCCGGGCTATCCGGGGTGTTTTTTTTCACGGTAACCTGGGCTTCCTGGAAGCTTGTCCTGCGCATGTACGGGTTTGAAAGCACCTCCCCCACAATGCAAATTCCCATGTATATTGCCTATCTGCCCATTCCGATATTTTCAGGATTCATCGGGGTGCGGTTCATGATCAAGTCCATCGGGTTTATCAAAAAAATGGGGCAACCAGACAGCACCCCGGAGGTGATTTAGGTGATACTGACCATCTGCATTCTTTTTGCCGGATTTTTGTTGATGGGGGTTCCCATCGCCGTCATTCTGGGGCTCACCACCATGATCTCCATCATTTTATTTTCCAGCACCCCCTTGCATATCATCACCCAGCAGCTCTTTAATGCCCTGGATAAATTTATACTCCTGGCCATCCCTTTTTTCATCCTGGCCGGGGCCATCATGACCCGGGGGGGGATTGCCAAAAAACTCATTGCCTTTGTCAATGCCCTGGTCGGCTGGTTCCCGGGCGGGCTTGCCATGGCAGGCATCCTGGCCTGCATCTTTTTTGCCGCCATTTCAGGCTCCTCACCTGCCACGGTGGTGGCCATCGGTTCCATCATGATCCCGGCCCTGATCAAGGCAGGATACGGCGAAAAATTCTCCCTCGGGTTGATAACGGTATCCGGATCGCTCGGGATTGTCATCCCCCCCTCCATTCCCATGATCCTCTATTGTCTGGTCATGAATGTATCGGTGGCGGAACTGTTCATGGCAGGGATCATACCGGGCCTGCTCATAGGACTTGCCCTCATGGGATATACCTATTTTGTTGCCAGAAAAAACAATTGGCGCATCGAGACCCAGGCCTCTCTTTCGGAACTTGTCCGCACATTCAGGGAAGGGATCTGGGCATTGCTTCTCCCCTTTATTGTTCTGGGCGGTATTTACACCGGGGTTTTCACCCCCACGGAAGCGGCTGCGGTCTCGGTTATCTATGCCCTGTTGGTGGAAATATTTATCTACAAGGAATTCGGATGGGCCGATATTACCGAAATCTGCCAGGATGCGGCAGTTCTGTCTGCCTGTCTTTTGTTTATTTTGTCAACCGCCATGACCTTTATCTGGCTTCTGACCGCCGAGCAAATTCCTCACCAGCTGGCTGATATCATTATCCAGCATATCCACAGCCCCTGGATGTTCTTGCTCACGGTCAATATTTTATTTCTCATCCTGGGCTGTTTCATGGATGATGTTTCCGCCATGCTGATCCTGGCGCCTCTGTTTTTAGAAACCCTGAACCGATACGGGATTGATCTGGTTCATTTTGGGATTGTCATGGTGCTGAACATCCAGATGGGCATGCTGACACCCCCTTTTGGTCTGAACTTATTTGTGGCATCGGGTATTACCAAACAGCCCATCACAAAGATTGCCATGGGGGTTTTGCCCTTTCTTTTCATCATGCTGATTTGCCTGATGCTGGTGACCTATATCCCCTGGATCTCCCTGGCACTGCCCCAATGGATTTATAATTAACCGGCATGGCCGGAGCTAAAGTATTTGCTATAGCCACAACGAAAAATGAAACTCTTATAATTGCAATACCTTGGCCGGAGTTTCATATAAAGGAGTAACCCATGACCCATGATACCGCCCCCCATAAAATACC
>CAXHYW010000420.1:0-4328 GCA_964021475.1 uncultured Desulfobacteraceae bacterium
TCTGTGACTTTCTCGGCAAATCTGGGTCCTTCCGCACCGGAAACCCATTCAATGGTGGCCCGATCCGGGTTGATGCCGGCATCTTCTAACATAAATGTTATAACATCAAATCTGGCCAAGGCTTTATGATTACCATCCTGGTAATGACATTCACCCAGATGTCAGCCCATGACCATGATGCCGTCTGCCCCTTTTTTCAGGGCATCCACCACCAGGTCCGGATGAACCATCCCCGTACACATGACCCGGATGGCTTTCATATTTGAGGGGTATTGAAGTCTTGAAACTCCTGCTAGATCTCCGCCGGCATAGGAGCACCAATTGCAAAGGAAACCTATAATAGTCGGTTCAAAATCTGCTTTAATATTGTCTGGTTCAACAATTGTTGGCATTATATTTTTTCTCCTTAAATGTCATTACGCATTTTCCAGGATGGCATCCACCTGGGCCTTGAGCTGATTCAGGGTAAACCCGTTTACCACGATTCCTTCCTTAGGGCAGGTGGCCATGCATAGTCCGCAGCCCTTGCACAGAGCCTGTTGAACTTTGATTCTACGGTGTTTCTTTTTGTTCTCATCCTGATAGTCCACAAGTTCCAGAGCATTGTAGGGACAGATGTCCACGCACAGGGCACATCCGTCACAATTGTGGGTGACACAGGACTTGATGGCATCCAGCTTCATGGTTTTTTTGGAAAGAACAACGCTTGCTCTGGATGCGGCAGCCCGACCCTGGGCTATGGCTTCATCAATGGGTTTGGGGTAGTGACACATACCCGCCAGGAAAACCCCGTCAACAGTGGAATCAACCGGTTTTAGCTTGGGATGGGATTCCATGAGAAACCCATCGGCATTGACTGAACATTTGAACAGGTCCACAAAAGGAGTGGTGTCGTTGGGGACAATGGCCGATGCCAGTGTGACTATATCAGCCTCAATGGTGACATTCATCTGGAGAATCGGATCAAACACATCCACGAAAAGAGTGTCATTTTCTTTGCGGACAACAGGTTTGCTGTCCCGGGTGTATTTGATGAAAATAATTCCCAAATCACGGGCTTCTCTGTAGATGACTTCCATCTCAGAATAGGTCCGGATATCCCGGTAAAGGATAAAAATATCCATGTCGGGATTTTGTTTTTTGAGACTAACGGCTTTTGTGATGGACTGGGTACAACAAACCCTGGAACAATAGGGGTGATCCTGATTTCTGGATCCCACACATTGGATAAAAACAGCGGACCCGATCTTTTGGGCCAGGTCGGGATTTGCCTGAATACTGGCATTGAATTCCAGGGTGGTCATTACCCGATCATCCTGTTTGTACAGATATTCCTGGGGCTTATATTCATTGGCACCCGTTGCAATGATGCAGGCGCCGAATTCAATATCTTCAGAAGCGCCATTAACAATAAGCTCTCCTGTAAAGTTGCCCACAAAACCTGAAACAGCGTTCAGAGTGGTGTTGGTCATTACCTGGATTTTATCGTGGGCCATAACATTTTTCTTGAGGGTGGCCACATACTTCTGGACATCTTCATTCTTCCAGGTTTTCAACAGCTGATTGCCAATTCCGCCAAGGGTGTCCTGCTTTTCAATCAACAGGGTTTCATATCCCTGATTGGCAAGGTTATGGGCCGCACTCATTCCGGAAAGACCCCCTCCAACAACCAAGGCTTTGGGGGTAATGTTCACCTGGATATCTTCCAGGGGGAAATTACGTGTGACTTTGGCAATGGCCATCTTGACCTGTTCTTTTGCTTTTTGTGTGGCTTTTTCCGGTTCATTGGGATGGACCCAGGCGTTCATGTTCCGGATATTGGCCATTTCCACCATATACTTGTTGAGTCCGATGCTCTGAAGGGTTTCCTGGAACAAAGGTTCATGGGTTCTGGGGGTACAGGCTGCAATCACAATGGCATTCAGGTTTTGTTCCTGGATGGTCTTAGCTATCAGATCCTGGGTATCGGAAGAACAGGTGAACATATTGTTCTCCACATAGGTAACCCCGGGCTGGTCCTTACAAAAATCAGCCACGGCCTTGACATCCACCACCGAGGAGATATTGCTGCCGCAGGCGCAGACAAATACACCGATTCGCTTTTCCTGACCAGAAATATCAAATTCTTCCACAAATGTTTTTTCAATGGCTAAGCTGCCACGGGCTTCTGCAAGAACTGCTTTTGCCCTTGCAGCTGCCGTGGATGCAACGACAACAGATTGGGGAATGGCTTTGGGGCTTTGAAAACTGCCCGTTACAAAAATGCCTTTCCGGGTTGTATCAACCGGCTCAAAGCTGGTGGTCTTTGCAAATTTGAACTGATCCAGTTCAATCTGGCATTTTTCTGCAAGATCCATGGCATCTTCCGGTGCTTCAAGACCAATGGAGAGTACCACCATGTCAAAGAATTCATCATGGTTTTGGCCTTTATCATCCGCCCATATCATGGTGACACCGGAGCCGTCCGGTCCTTTTAGCAGGGTGTGGGGCCGGGCCTTGATATACTTAACCCCCTTTTCCCTTGAGCTCTCGTAATACCGCTCATATTCTTTTCCAGGGGTTCTGATATCCATGTAAAAGATGGTCTGATCACTCTCTCCTGCGGGCAGGTGGCTTTGCGTCATGACTGCCTGTTTGATGGCATACATGCAGCAAACACTGGAACAATAGCCATTGTCTGAACAATTGGTGTTTCTGGAACCCACACATTGGATCCAGGCAACTTTATTGGGTTCTTTTCCATCGGATTCTTTTTTCAAATGTCCCATGGTGGGACCTGAAGCCGCCAGCATTCTTTCATACTCGAGACTTGTGACCACATCGGGAATGTTGTCATACCCGTAGTAATCAATGCCCTTGGGAGAAAAGGGTTTGAACCCAGGAGCCAGAATGATGGCACCCACATTGACGTCAACAAACTCAGCTTTCATGTCATGGTTGATGGCACCGGTGGGGCAGACGTCCACACAGACGCCACATTTGCCACGGGTCTGGAAGATACAGTTCTTCGCATCAATGGCATATTTAAGGGGGACCGTTTGACCATATTTAATATAGGCCGCTTTGCGTTTGTTTAATCCCATGTTGTACTCATCGTCCACTTTTTTGGGACATTTCTGGGCGCACAAGCCGCAGGCAATACATTTTTCCTCGTCCACAAACCGAGGGCTTTTTTTAACCTTAACGGTAAAATTTCCCAATTCGCCTTGGACTTCTTCGATTTGGGAAAGGGTCATCAATTCAATATTTAAGTGCCGACCGCACTCAACCAGTTTGGGTGAAATGATTCACATTGCACAGTCATTTGTGGGGAAGGTTTTGTCCAACTGAGACATGGCTCCACCGATACCCGAACTTTTTTCCACAAGATAGACATAAAATCCGGAATCTGCCATGTCCAATGCTGCCTGAATACCGGAGATACCGCCTCCGGCCATTAAAACCGAACCAATTGGTTTTCCTGCCATAATTACCTCTTATACGTGTTAAATTGTTTTTGATTCCCCTATCATTAAAAGCGTGTACGGCTTTTGAGTTCCCCTATGATTTTTTCTGCTGCTACTTTTACTGCTTTTTTTGCCATGGGGCAGAGCCCCGGGTTGACTTCATTTGGTATGGACTTTGTCTGCATGGCGATGATCTTAACCTCAATGCCCCTTTCTTGAAGCTGGGAAAGTAGGTTGGAAGAGGGAGCCTGGTGCAGGGAAAAATCAGAAAGCTTTTCCCTGGGGACAGCGCTTAAATTTATTTCAAAAACCTCTCCTTGTTGCCTTCCTTCCATAGTAACGGCATCAATGACAATGACCAGTTCCGGTTTTTGTTCCACCAAGAGCAGGTCAAATACAAAATCTTTGATACCTGTGCCAGCATCAACGACCAACACGGAATCAGGTAATTCATGATTTGCTGTCAAATAATCGACAACTTCCGGACCAAATCCGTCGTTGCCGAATAACGTGTTTCCACACCCAAACACCAAATATGGTTTTTCATAAATAAGAGTTGTCACAGTTTGCAACCATCCAAAGTTTAATATTGCAGTTCATAAAATAAATACAAATTATTTAATTAACAAACGTTAATTAATGGCATTTATTTAAAAATTAATCCTCATTTGAGCTAAGAAAAAAAAGTTCAACTATTAGCAGGTCTTTTTTTGTCTGTCAATAGCGGGGGTATGTTTTTTTAGCCCTGTCATTTGGGTCTGCTCGTGGGAAGGTCGAAACGAGAGAATGAAAAACGAGAGAATTAGGAGAGGGGTTGAAAAATGACAAGTTGAAAAATATCATAGAGTTTCAATGCCATAAACTCAATAAAAAGATGTGATT
>CAXHYW010000421.1:0-4325 GCA_964021475.1 uncultured Desulfobacteraceae bacterium
CTTGCCACAAAAGCCTATGTGTTTGAAAACAATGTGGCCAACACATGGGTCACCATCAAAAGTATGATCCGTAATTTTTTAACCGGTATCTGGAAACGCGGAGGCCTGGCCGGTGCCAGCCCGGATGATGCTTTCAGTGTCCATGTGGGACTGGGTGAAACAATGACCGGAGATGATATCCTTGAAGGGATTTTAAGGGTTACGATTCTTGTGGCACTTGTCAGGCCTGCAGAATTTATTGAGATCACCTTTCAGCAGCAGATGCAGAAATCATAAAAAAAAATCATACCCCAATCGTTAATATGAAAAAGGAGATATATTATGGCCGATGATGGTTCCGCACAATCCAAAACGGTTTGGCCTTTGCCAAAGTTTTTCTTTGAGGTGAAATGGGACTCCGAGGTGATGTCTTTCCAGGAGGTGTCCGGTCTGGATATTGAGGCCCAGCCTATTGAATACCGGCATGGTGACAGCCCGGAGTTTTCAGTTATCAAAATGCCGGGAATCAAGAAATCCGGGAATGTGACCATGAAAAAAGGAATTTTCAAATCTGACAATAAGTTCTGGGACTGGTTTAACCAGATTAAGATGAACACCATCAAACGGTTGCCGATTACCATCAGCCTGCTGGATGAGGCAAAGGCACCCACCATGGTGTGGACCCTTGCCAATGCATGGCCAAGCAAGATAACCGGCACCGATCTAAAATCAGAAGGCAATGAAGTGGCCATTGAAAGTATAGAGATTGTCCATGAAGGGATTACCATCGCAAATGCCTGATAATACTTCTTCAAAATCGGATACCTATTATCCGCCTTCGGCCTTTTATTTTAAAATTGAGTTTACGGCAGACAAGGGCCAGGACACTTCCTTCCAGGAAGTGTCCGGACTCAATGTTACCATTGAGTATGACCGGGTGGCGGAAGGGGGGGAGAATTTTTTTTACTATCTCCCCAAACCGCCAAAATATGACAATTTGGTCTTGAAACGGGGTATGGCAGACATGTCCTCCCCCCTTGTTTCCTGGTGTTCCGGGATATTGGGCCCGGACTTTACCAAACCGATTGAGCCCAGGACCCTGAATGTGTTTCTTCTGGACGAACAAGGAGACGCTTGCCGGGCATGGAATATCGTCAATGCCCTTCCCATAAAATGGCAGATTGATGGTTTCAATTCCACCAAAAATGCGGTGGCCATTGAAACCATTGAGCTGACCTATAATTATTTTACAAGGGAAGACAGCAAATATGGCCATTGAAATAGATGAAATGGTAGTCAAAGCCAGAACCGGCCCGGGCTCAGGATCAGATTTGTCCGGAGCAGCCCCTGGCCAGGGCCCGGCGGGAAAAAAATCCTCCCGGGAAGAAGAGAGCAAAAAAGCACAGGAGGCCGATAGGGAGAGGGATATGCTTAAAAAACAACTCCTATTAGAATGCCGGGAGATGATCCTGGAAATTATTCAAGACCGGATGGAAAGATAGGGGAAAAAGACTCATGGAATCTGCCAAGGGAGATAAAAAAAGGCTTTCCATTTCCCGGTGTACCGTTGACGGGGGGATCATCAGTGTTCAGGGAGGCGATGCAAATCAGTTTGATGCCATGCTGAACCCCACGGATTATTCCCATGATCGGGCCATAGACTATAACAAGACAAAGACCATGGGTCAGCTGGGATCTGACCAGAAATTTTGTGCTATCAAGCCGGAAACCCTTTCCTTTAAACTTTTGCTGGACGGCACCGGTGCCATCAAATATCCCGGTAGCGCTTCAACACCGCCATCGGTTAAGGATCTGCTCAAAAAACTACATGATATCACTTATGACTATAAAGGGGACCAGCACGAACCCAGTGTTATTCAGGTGCTCTGGGGGGATCTGATTTTTTATGGTCGCCTGACCTCCCAGAAGGTCGAAAACACCCTGTTTAAACCCCAAGGGGATTCTTTAAGGGCCTCGGTTTCCCTTAGTTTTGAAAGTTTTATCAGCAACGAAGAAGAGGCCAAGCAAGCCAACAAATCTTCCCCGGACCTTTCCCATGGGGTTATCTTCAAAGAGGGAGATACCCTGCCCCTGCTGTGTTATAAAATTTATAAGGATGCCTCCTATTATGCAAAGGTTGCAAGAGCAAATAATATTATTAATTTCAGACAAATCAAATCAGGCACCCGGATCTGGTTCCCCCCTTTAAGGTAAAAAATGGCAAACTCCCCTAAAATAGAAGGCAGTGGTCTGGTAAGCCTCAGTATCCTGTGCAATGGCACTCAAATTGACGGTACCCATAAAATTATTTCGGTGACGGTGAACAAAAAAATCAACCAGATCCCCAGGGCAAAGATTATTCTGTTGGACGGAGATATGGCCAAGGGAGATTTTCCCGTCAGTAACGCCGACGACTTCAAGCCCGGCAGCGAAATTGAGATCAAGGCGGGGTATGATCAACAAAGCGAGACAATCTTCAAGGGGATCGTCATCCGCCACGGCATTAGAATCGCCAGTGAAAACCAGGCCCAGTTGATTGTAGACTGTCGGGATAAGGCCGTAAAAATGACCATTGGCCGGAAAAATGCCAATTATGTGGACAAAAAAGACAGTGAGATCATTGCAAGCTTGATCCAGGGATATGGGGGGCTCACTCAGGAGATTGAGAGCACCACAACCACCTACAAAGAACTTGTCCAGTATTATTGTACAGACTGGGATTTTATGATGGCCCGGGCAGAAATCAATGGGATGCTGGTCATTGTGGATGATGGGAAAATATCTGTATCCCCGCCTAAAACCGATGCTGGCGCCCAGTTGAGCTTAAGCTATGGAAGTGATATTATTTCCCTGGATGCCCATATGGATGCCAGGACCCAGGTGTCCCAGGTGACAGGGACCACCTGGGAACTAAGTTCCCAGACCGCCGTTGATGAGACCGGCAGTCCCCCCTCTTTAAATGCCCAGGGGAACATAAGCGCAAGTGATCTTGCCGGGGTAATCGGGCTTGATACATTGAATCTTCAGACCGCAGCCCCCCTGGACAAGACCTGTCTCAAGGCCTGGGCAGATGCCCACCTGCTCAAGGCCGGTCTGGCAAGGATCAGGGGGAAAATGAAATTTCAGGGCAGTGCCAAGGCCAAACCCGGAACTATATTAACACTGGAAAAGCTAGGAAACCGGTTTAACGGGGATGTTTTTGTCAGCAGTGCCACCCATGATTTTACCCCGTGTAACTGGCTGACCGAGGTTGAATTCGGGTTGGAGTCTTCCTGGTTTATCCAGAAACCCGACATTGTTTCCCCACTGGCATCGGGATTTTTGCCCGGGGTGGACGGTCTCCAGATCGGGGTTGTCAAACAACTGAGCGATGACCCTGAAAAAGAACACAAAATCCAGGTGACAATCCCGGTGATGAAGAATGAAACCCAGGGGGTCTGGGCCAGAATTGCAAAATTTTATGGATCAAACGGGATCGGATCATTTTTCATGCCCGAGATAGGGGATGAGGTGGTCCTGGGATATTTTAACAATGATCCCTGCCATCCCGTGATTTTAGGAAGCCTTTACAGCAGCAAAAATCCCCCCCCCTATACCCTTGATGATGATAACTTTTTTAAGGCCGTGGTCACCCGGAGCAAGCTTACGCTTGAGTTTGACGATGATAAGAAGATCATCACCATTAAGACCCCTTCGGGCAATAAGATTATTCTAAGCGATGAGGATAAGTCCATCAGCGTTCTGGATCAGAACAGCAATAAAATCGTATTGGGCACCAGCGGTATTAAAATGGAAAGTCCCAAGGACATAGAGGTGTCGGCCAAGGGGAAAATTAAAATGACCGGGTCCATGGGTGTTGAGATCAGTTCCGACATGGACATCAAAATGGAGGGTCTCAATATAAACAGCACCGCCAAGGTCAGCATGGCGGCCAAGGCCAATGCCTCGGCCGAATTTTCAGCTTCCGGCACCACCATCATCAAGGGTGCCATGGTGATGATCAATTAAGGTAAAGGAGAATCTTATGCCGCCTGCCGCACGAATTACAGATATGCATACCTGTCCCATGCAGACCCCTGCCGTTCCCTCCCCCATTCCCCATGTGGGGGGACCTGTGATTGGACCTTGTGTGGCCACGGTTCTCATCGGCAAATTGCCAGCAGCCGTTGTGGGTGATTCTTGCACCTGTGTGGGACCCCCTGACACCATTGTCAAGGGATCTGCAACGGTGATGATTAGCAACCGGCCAGCGGCACGCTTGGGGGATAGTACTGCCCACGGGGGGAGTGTTGTCCTGGGATGTTTCACCGTGATGATTGGTGGATAATTAAGTTAGGGATCAAAAT
>CAXHYW010000422.1:0-4321 GCA_964021475.1 uncultured Desulfobacteraceae bacterium
CGTTTATCCTGGAATCCGGACTGCCAGCCTATGGTCTTAAAACCCATGAAGGGTTCTGGCGGTTTCTCATGGTGCGCCATTCCGTGGCAAAAGATGAGTGGATGGTCAATATTATCACCCGGGATAAAAATTTATCTGTGGTATCAAAATTGGGAGAATTGCTGGCACAAAAATATCCCAATATTACCAGCATTCTCAACAATATCACAGATTCAAAATCCGGGGTGGCCAACGATAAAGAAGAGATCCTGATCCATGGGGATAATTTCATTACGGAAAAATTGGGCGATTTTAGCTTTGAAATATCAGCCAACTCTTTTTTCCAGACCAATACAAGAACCTGTCAAAAACTATATGCCAAGGTGGCCCAGTATGCTGATCTCACAGGGGATCAGACGGTTTTGGATTTATATTCCGGCACCGGTACCATTCCCATTTGGTTATCAAAGAAAGCCAAAAAGGTTTATGGAATTGAGATTGTTCCCTCTGCAGTCATTGATGCCAAAAAGAACGCCCAATTGAACGGGGTTGAAAATTGTGAGTTTTTTGAAGGGGACATAAAGGATGTGCTGCCAACACTTCCCCATATACCGGATGTGATCATTATTGATCCGCCCCGGGTGGGAATGCACAAGGATGTGGTCAGCCAGGTGCTGGCGATTAATGCCCCGAAAATTGTGTATGTGTCCTGTAATCCCGCCACCTTGGCCCGGGATCTTGAAATGCTGGCTGTTCGTTATGAGGTGGTGGAAATCACCCCTGTGGATATGTTTCCCCATACCTATCACATAGAATCAGTGGCCTTGCTCACGCAAAAATAAAACCTCGGCTGAAAATCAAAAAGAAAGAGCCCATGATCATAAGCATGGGCTCTTTCTTTGCACTAAAATTTCCCCCGGTTATCCTTTCCTATATTTTTTTTGCTTTACCCTGTGGCGGTTTTGGAATCCTTGTCCGCCTTTTCCTTGTCCAGGGGTTCTGCAAACAGGCAGTTAAGGATAATCATGTCATCGTCCTTTTCAGAAGAGATACTATAGGGAAGCTTGTTAAAAAGGCGGATCATCCCCTTGTTCTGGGGGGAGGTGTAGGCGATCAACCCTTTTATTCCATTGTCTTTGGCTGCCATGGCAAGTTTTGCCTGGAGAATCTGGGCAATTCCCATACTCTGGTATTCCCGGGATACGGAAAATGCAATTTCTGCCATATTGATGATGGTGTTGCGGAAATATTCACCCACGGCAATGATCTTCTCAAACCCCAATTCTCCGATGGTGGCCACAATGGTCAGGTCATTGACATAGTCAATCTCATAGGTGGTTTCAATCTGATCGTGGACAAAGCTTTTTTTCTCGTGGAAAAACCGAGAGACAATATCCCCCCGGTTCATGGTATAATAGTGTTCCTGGACGCCCCTTTGATCCACAGGCTTGGCAGGCCGAAAGGTTATGGGAATTCCATTGATTTCGATAATCTGTTCATATTTGACAGGATAGACCCCCTTGGTGGCCTGCTTGAACTTGCGTTCTGAGTCAATCAGGTCCAGTTCTTTGGCCTTGGAGAATAACTCGTCCCTGAAATCGGGATGGGCAATACTGATAAGGGCCAAGGCTCTTTCCTGGAGGGTTTTTCCAAACAGGTTTACAACTCCGTATTCCGTAGCAATCAACTGGACATCCCCCCGGGGAACCACCACCGGGTCCGTGAGACAAGGCACAATTCGGCTTTGTCTGCCATGATCGCAGGTGGAGGTCATCATAAGAATCGATTTACCATTTTCAGACATGGCAGCTCCCCTGGTAAAATCAAGTAACCCATTTATTCCGGTATAATTATTGTAGGGGAGGGCATCTGCCGCCACCTGGCCGGTAAGATCGATGGCCATTGCCGTATTCAAAGAGACCATGGAATTGTGCCTGGCAATAATGGCAGGGTTATTTATATAATCGGATGGATGGAATTCTATTGAAGGGTTGTCATCGAGGAATTCGTAGAGCAGATTGGTCCCCACGGCACTTCCTGCAACGAGTTTTCCATTGTTAAACCCTTTTCTTTTGTTGGTCACAACTCCCATGGAGAATAGTCGCATGATACTGTCGGTAAGATATTGTGAATGAATGCCGATATCATTTTTTTGTGCCAGGCAGACCATGGTGGCTTCATTGGTGACGCCCAGACTTGTCTGGAGTGTAGATCCGTCATCAATGAGTCGTGAGATATGTTTGGCAATGATATTGGCGGTTTCCAGTTCCGGCATGGGGTTGATGGTGAGCAGTTCTTCTTCGTGTGCAACGATATAGTCCACATCATTGACATGGATAAAACTTCTACCCAAAACTCTGGGCATGTTCGGATTCACTTGGCAGATAACAATATCCGCGGATTCGCAGGCAGCCAACGTGATATCCACGGATACCCCAAGGCTCATCCAGCCGAAATCATCCGGGGGGGAGGCCTGAATCAAGGCTGCGTTCAATGGCATCAGGCCTGATTTAAACAATCTGGGAATCTGGGACAGATTAATGGGGGTGATAAACCGCTGGTTTTTGCTGATCAATTTGGGTGAGGCAGACCCCAGATAAAACGAGCGAATATTGAATTGCTGGGAATGGGACTTATTGGCAATCAGGGTTAAGGGGCCGCTTTCAATGCTTAGAAGTCGTACGATTTCAAGGTCCGTAAAACGGGCAGATGATAGCGACAGCTCATTGACAAGGTGCTGGGGTTCCCCGCAGGAGGATCCGATAAAAACGCGCTGTCCCGGACGAATACACTGCAGAGCATCCTTGGCGGTGGAAAGTTTTTCCACATAGCTGTCGGCCCAATAGGTAGTTTTTGACATAATATAATTCTCCGTTGAGTTTAACGGTTTCTAGTTTATGGGATTTTTTATCTCCACGCTATTTCCAAGCCATGATAGTAAAAAAAAGGGTAAATGGGAATACAAAAAGCGGAAAATACCCATGAAATAAATCAGAAATATGATTAAATCATAAAAATAGCATCTTTCCCTTGCGATTTTTTTTAGATTTTTGTATTTATCGATGTATTTATACAGTTTATGAATCATATTCAAAAAATAAAGAGGTAAATATGGGTATACATGAACGTAAACAACGGGAAAAAGAACAAAGACGAGAAGACATTATTACTGCGGCACGAAAGGTGTTCTCTGCCAAGGGATTTAACAGTGCCACCATGGAGGAGATTTCTTCTGTGGCGGAGTTAAGTCCAGGTACCCTGTATCTGTATTTCAAAAACAAGGAGGAACTTCACACCTCTTTGTCGATCAATATCCTAAAACACCTGGGTGGTGAAATAAAACAAGTCGTGGAACAGGACATATCGGTTGAGGAAAAAATTGAGAAATTTCGGGATGTGTTTATTGCTGTGTATGATTATGATCCCAATATTTTGATCAATTTGTTTCACCTGCAGTCCGGAGAAACTTTACAGAATCTTTCTGATGAAGTCATGCAACAGTTGAAAAAATATTCTTCCCAGGCCCATGGCGCCATCATTACCGTGGTGAAAGAAGGAATTGACACCGGTGTATTTATCGATGAACATCCTGCAGCCATGGCCGATGTTATCTGGGGTTCCTATGCAGGAGTTGTCCTCTGGGTGGATTCCAAACGTTTGTTGAACGACCAAAAAGATTTTGTCCGGTCTACGTTAAGAACCGCTTTTAAAATTATCATCCAGGGCATGAAGGTAAAATAAGTTTATTTACAAAGCCTGTGAATTGTCTGGGCATGCCATTCTCCTCTACCGGAAAAGGTTGGCATGCCCTTTTCTTTGAGATAATCCGCAATAATTGAAAAGGTGGCCCCCTGATCACGCATGTTTTGGATGGTGGACAGGATGTCGTCTTTTGTGTAATGGGTTCCCGATGCATAACTGGTGGTGATTTTCTGGGAACCATTTTCAGAGAAATTTGCTGGTGGTGGGGCTGATATCATTTTGTTCAGTGTGTTGAAAAAGTCGGTAACGGCATTGCATTGTCTGATTTTGGCTTCTGCCATCAATTCGTTGGTTGCGGCCATTCTTTCAACCTGATCCGTCAGCGCAGTCGTGTTTTCAAGTATCTCCGGCAGAGCATGCCCCAATTGCTGTGCAAAACCTTCAAAATTGGCGAAATCGCTGGGGGTTCTTCTGTCGTTTTGTGTCCTTCTGTCGCTATCGGTTTTCTGATAATAATTACCGTCAAGATTTTTTCTTGGCGGTTGAGCATCCTTTTTACTGGAGCTTCTTAGGTTTCTCAAAAAATCATTCATGACGCCTCCTCACGTTGTCGTATTGATATGGTGACTATCCATTGGGG
>CAXHYW010000423.1:0-4313 GCA_964021475.1 uncultured Desulfobacteraceae bacterium
AATGAGAAAATTCATAATGGATGATACGACTAGTCAATTCATAGAACAACTTGGCAAAAGGCCTTGGATATTCTCGGTTGTGCAGCAGATTTCGAAAAGTTGCCCGCTCCAAAGAAATCTTTGGCTGAACGGCTTGAAGCGGCTATTACCCAACGATTGAAGCGAATCGAGGATCTGCGGAAAGATTTGGACCACGGAATGGTTTTAAAGGTTTGATATGGGATTAGCTGGGTTCTGCCCCAATGGGTATTTCTGCTACAAGTCCTTTGGACAGGATGGTAAAAACCGTTTCAATGATCTGCTCAATCGTGTTTTTGTCCGGGGCGTCCATATGATTTGCGCAAAGGGTATCGATCATGCCCACCGCAGCCAGGGCAGACAGATGGTGGGGCAGGGGGCGAAGATACCCTTTTTCTTCTCCTGTCTTAAGGATCTGCTCAATGAAGTGAATGAATTCTTGGCGAACCCCTTTGATTTTTACCAACACCTTGTCATCAATTCCGCTGGACATTTCATTGGCATAAATCCGGCTGACTTCAGAGTGGGAGATATACAGGCGGACAATGCTGGAAATAAGTCCTTTCAGATGATCCATAAAAGGGAGGTCTGATTCAAGCTCCGCTTTGATCTGGGTCATCATCTGGTTAAGGCCCTGGGTGACAGTGGCCGAGAAGAGTTCTGATTTACTGGAAAAGTTATAATACAGGGTGCCTTTGGCCACCTTTGCCAGGACAGCAATCTCATCCATTTTTGCTTGGTGAAACCCTTTTCGGGAGAAAATAGTGCTGGCAGCCTGGATGATCTGGTCGTTTTTTAATTCTTTTTTCATGATCGGGTGGGTTTTTTATTTTGCTTTATTTAAAAGGTTAAAATCGCGTGTGATGGTCTACTTATCTGTTAGGGCAATTATATTTTACGGGTAGCCCTCTGTCAATTAAAAAAACTGACTGGTCGGATCAAGTGGGATAAAGGGTGACAAGAAAAGTTTCAACCGTTTCAAACACTTCCCGGGCAATGGGGCCCCGGATAATCCCGTGGAGATGAAAGTCAATTTCTTTATAAAAGCTGTGGGGATGATTGATTTTTTGGAACAGTTTTTGGCCGCTTTGCCCATCTACCTTGGGGTCATTTTTACCCTGGATAATTAAGGTGGGAATTTTAAGGGAAGAAAGGGATTTGCTTACTTGCTTCATGAGGGCTTTGACTTCCACAATACCCTGGATGGGGCAGCGATGGTAATTGATCTGGGGGTTGTCTGGATGATTTTTTGCATATACCTTTGCCAATTGACCCATGCCCAATTGGGTGACCAAACGATTCCATCCATGGATAAGTTCAACAAAATTTGTGGAAATGCCTTTAAATTTAAGAGGGGCAGAGATGGAGATGACCCCGTCAAAGGTATCGGGTTTTTGGATGGCTTGGTAAAGGGCGAGTCCTGCACCGGTTGAAAATCCGCCGATTACGATTTTATGGCAACAGGTTTTTAAAATATCAATCCCGTGATCCACGGACCGGATCCAGTCCGGATACTTTTTGCTCGAAAGATCAATGGCCGAGGTGCCGTGTCCTGCCAGCCTTGGTGCATATACCGTATATCCTTTTGAATATAAAAAATCGCCTAATTCACGAACTTCTTCGGGGGCCGCCATTAATCCGTGGACCAGAAGAACCCCTGTTTTTGATGTGGGGTTGCGTAATAAAAAGGGCTTTCCGATGTGTTCCGGTTTTGTTTCCCCCTCTAAAAAATATTTTTGATATTCCTTTTTGAAGAGGTTCAGTTGGTTTTCAACCAGTTGGTTTTCAATCAGTTGGTTTTCAAGAAAGTCCGTGGATGCCGGGTTTTCTTTTTTTTCCGGGGCAGATGGATTCATTTAAGCGGTATATCCAAGGGGTTCTAAAGAACCTTAAGCATAGGTAACCAATTCAAAGTAGAGTCGATAAATCATGGCATAGTGGAGGGCGCCGCCGATGAGAATCAAAACATGAAACAACTCATGAAAACTGAATACTCCCGGGATCAGCCGGGGCCTTTTAATGGCATAAATAATACCCCCCAAAGTAAAAGCCGCCCCCCCGGTAAACAATAACACCTCCAGGGACAGGGACATGTTTGCCAGCATCGGTTTAATGGGAATCAGGACGGACCAGCCCATGATAATATATATCAGCACATACAGGGTTCTGGGTGCCCTTGGAAAAAATAATTGGGAGATGACCCCAAATCCCACCAACCCCCACTGGATTCCGATCATGGTCCAGCGCCAATTTCCTTCCAGGCAAAAGTAATAAATGGGGGTGCAGGTCCCGGCTATCATAAAAAAGATGGCCAGCCGATCCATTTTCCGCCAGAAGGAAAGCTCGTTTTCTTCTTTTTTAAATCGATGGTAAAGGGAGCTGGCAGAAAAAAGGAAGACACAGCAGAGTCCGTAAATAATGGCAGTAATCAGCATGGAGGCAGAATGGCTTGCCATCTTTGCCAGATAGATGGTTCCCACAAGGGCTGCAATTCCCCCTGCTAGGTGGGAATAAAAATTAAATGATTCCTGTATTCGAACACCCATGTTATCTCCTTTGTCAGGCCCACTCTTGCGTATATTGCTGGTGGTGCGGTCATAAAGAATAGTTATATTCGGTATTTTATAAACACAGAATTATCATGTTTTATGATCGCAAAATACAGAAAAAACCGTATCATTACATTTGTTTTACATCTGTTTGTCAGGATGCCAGGATTATTTTTGACTCTTTAAGGCCCAGGCTCAGAATAATATTGATAAAGGCAAGGACGATGAAGATAACCATGTCTCCATAAATATTACATTGGTGTTCCATGGGATTCACTTTAGATGAAAGGCGTTGATCAATCTTTACCCGATTTTTGATATTACCTTGAAAACACTTTCATATTTTTCTATAACCGGCATGATCGGAGTTTTATATAAATCCTTGGTTAATAGCAATTGTGGTAGAATTAGGATAAAAGATCATGGACGTATTGCATTCGAAGCTTCAGATACCAAAGCGGTATCAAGTTCTTCACCGGGAACGGCTGAGCCGACACTTTGCGGATATTTGTCAAAAAAAACTCATTGCGGTGACCGCCGGGGCAGGATATGGGAAAACCACTCTGGTTATGGATGCATTGGTTGCCCTGGATATTATTTGTGTATGGTATCGGCTTGATGAGCAGGATACCGACTTTTTGGTATTTATCTCTTATCTTTATTCTGCAATTCAACAGCATTTCTGTGATCGCGCTAAAAGTGAACACTCGATTCCAAAATCGGGGGTGAAAAAACAGACGGACACCCTGATAGAATGGTTGGCCTTTGTTGAAAAAACGGTGACACAGCAAACCGTTCTTGTTCTGGATGATTATCACCTGGTCCAGGGCAGTGGGCAGATCAATGGTGCCATTGAATTTATTCTTGACCGATTGCCTGCCCATATTCATCTGGTTATCATTGGCCGGAAAAACTTGAATTTAAGAGTATCCGTGCTTCGGGCAAGTGGACAACTCATTGAAATCAGCGAAAATGATTTGTCTTTTACCGCTGGCGAAATCAAATATTTTTTCCCCGATGCCCTCATGTTAACCGATGCCCATATTAAAGACATACATTCAAGCACCGGGGGGTGGGCTGCAAGCCTGATCCTTTTGCGAGTGGCTTTTAACAAAAAAACACCAGATGCGATTTGCCGCAGTCTGGAATTGTTTAAACAGACACCCGACTATATTTTTTCCTATCTGAAAGAGACGGTTTTTGACGCCCAGCCAGATCATGTAAAAGAGTTCATGATGAAAGCCGCTCTGTTACCGGAGATAGACACCCGGCAATGTTGCAAAATATTTGATGTGGACAATGCTGGCAGGATTTTAAAAAAGATGATTGAAGATCATCTGATGATTTTTCCGGTGGATGAATCCGGAAATATTTTCTATTTGCATCATTTGTTCAGGGATTTTTTAATTGCCCAGCTTGAAGAAACATTTTCCAAAGCGGATATTCATATTTTTCATTGCAGGATTGCACACGAGACAGAAAAAACAGATGTCTTCCAGGCATTGCACCATTTTATTGAAGGCCATGCCTTTGATGATGCCATACGCCTCGTTGAAACCCATGAAATGAAATTTTTAGTGGAAGGTAAAATTAATTTTTTAAGCCAGTGTCTTAAAAAAATTCCCAACCCCATCATTGAAGCGAATCCGCAACTGCTGCTGACAAAGGCCAAACTTTTTACCTATTATGGCAACCCAAGACAGGCGGTGAAACTGCTGATCCGGGCACACCTTATGTTTAAACGGC
>CAXHYW010000424.1:0-4302 GCA_964021475.1 uncultured Desulfobacteraceae bacterium
CCAAGGTGGAACTTCTGGGGCGTCCTTTTTTGGAGATGGGAGATACGGATGATGAAACCATTGAAGAAGAATTAAGGGGGCTTAATACGGGCGAGGCCATTCTGTTTACCAAAAAGCGCCATTATACAAAACCAAAAGTAGCTTTTTTTGTGAATATGAAAGTGGTAAATGCGACCTATAGTAACAGGGATGTGCTCATTGCATCCACCACAGACATCACCGAAAGCGTCGAAAAGGAGACCCAGCTCATCCAGGCTGGCAAACTTGCAACTCTGGGAACCATGGCCGCCGGAATGGCCCATGAAATCAATCAGCCACTGAATGTGATCCAGATCTGCGCGGATTTGATGTTGAAGATGATTAAAAAAGGGATTGCCATTCCCGATGATGAGTTGGTGATGATATCCAAGGATATTATTGACAATGTGGCAAGGGCTTCGGGGGTTATCAAGCATGTCAGGGATTTTGCCAGGCAGTCTGAACGGGATTTGAAAAAAATGAATCTGAATGATCCCATCAATGATGTATTTAAGGTTCTTGGGCATCAGTTGATGGTTCATTCCGTAACCTTGGTCCGGGAACTTGCTCCTGATCTGCCGGATATTCGGGCGGAACACAATCGGCTGGAGCAGGTGTTTATTAACCTGGTGACCAATGCCATTGATGCCATGGACGAAAGAGCGGAAAAATCCCAAGACCCGGTGGAGAAAAAACTGGTCATCAAAACCTTTGCCAAGGCAGATGAAGTGATTGCTGTGGTTTCCGATACAGGGATGGGGATGAGTGAAGCGGTTAAACGCAAAATCTTTGAACCTTTTTTTACCACCAAGGAAACCGGCAAGGGCACGGGCTTAGGTACCAGTATCAGTTTTGGGATTATTAAAGATTACGGCGGTATCATTGAAATACATAGTGTTGAAGGTGAAGGTTCCAGCTTTACGATTAAATTTCCTATAATTGAATAAGGGAAGCAAATTATGTCGGCCAACAAGATACTGATTGTGGATGATGAAGAGATAATTGTTCGTCTATTGTCCATGTCATTGAGAAGTGATGGGTATGAAACCATTACCGCCTTTAATGGTGAACAGGGGTTGGAGAAGTTTAAGTCAGAATCCCCGGATATTGTGGTAACGGATATTAAAATGCCGGGAATGGACGGGCTTGAGCTATTAAAAAAGATAAAAGAGATTGATATAGAAACCGAAGTGATCATTGTTACAGGCCATGGGGATATTGATTCCACCATCACAGCCCTTCAGTACGGGGCCAGTGATTTCATCAATAAACCGGTCCGGGACGAAGCCCTGGCCATTGCCCTTGAGCGGGCAAAAGCAAAAATTCACATCCGGGAAAAACTGGAGGAGTATACTAAGAACCTCGAACAGAAAATTGCAGAGGCCACCAAAGAGATAAGGCGTAAATCTCGATTCCAGCGGCTTCTTATCCACAGCAGCAATGATGCCATTGTGGCCTTTGATCAGGAGTGGAAGATTGTGGTGTATAACCCGGAGGCGGCCAGGATATTTGGCGTAAAAACAAGTGATGTTATAAATAAAATGACCATCCAGGACTTGTATCCCCCGGAAATAGCCGACATCTTCACGGCCGAGGCAAATAAATCTTCGGCGCCAGGAGAGATGCCCTGGAAGGAAATGGTGCTGCAGACAACAGATGATCGGCAGATTCCGGTTCACTATGCCACCAATGTACTCCATGAAAATGATGAATTCATGGGGATCGTTAATTTTTTCCAGGATCTCACCGAGATCAAGCGGTTGGAAAAAGAACTGGTCCAGTCCGAGCGCCTGGCAGCAGTCGGTCAAACCGTCAGCGGGCTTGCTCATTATGTGAAAAATATTCTCATCGGTCTTAAAGGCGGGTCCTATGTTGTGGACGTGGGAATGAGAAAAAATGATACCGCCAAATTGAAGATCGGATGGGAGACCATTAAAAAGAATATTGCAAGGGTGGCGGATTTGACCCAGGATCTACTCACCTATTCCAAAGAAAGGGAACCCGAGCGTCAACTCTGCTTTCCCAATGAGATTGTGGGGGATGTGATTGAGCTTGTGACGGATGTTGCTGCGGCCAATGATATTAAGCTTTCAAAACAGATTGATCCGGGTATCGGTGAAGTCGTTTTGGATCCCCAAACCATACACAGAACCCTTCTGAATCTTGTCCACAATGCAATGGATGCCTGCCTGGAAGATGAAGATACCTCCAAGGCATTTGAGATTTCCATCAAAACCCGAATGGATTCGGACAATCAAATTTGTCTGGAGGTACAGGACAATGGATGCGGCATGGATGACAAAACTCAAGGGCAATTGTTTGATCCCATGTTCAGTTCAAAAGGGGGTAAGGGAACGGGTCTGGGGTTGTTGGTAACCGGAAAGCTGGTGGAAGAACACAAAGGCTCGATTGATACACGATCACAGTTGGGGCAGGGGACCACCTTTATTGTCAGGCTTCCCTATGAAATAGCGGATGCCCTTGATACCAAGGAGGATGGATTATGAATAAAAAAGTGCTTGTGGTGGATGATGATCCCGATGTCCGATCATTTGTTGTCACAGTTCTGGAGGAGAATGAATATATCCCACTGGTTGCCCGTGATGGCATAGAAGGGTTGGAGATGATTGAAAAGCAGTCTCCGGATCTGGTTATCCTGGATGTGCTCATGCCAAGGGGGAGCGGAATCCGGCTGTACCGCCATTTGAAAACCGATGAAGCGCTCAAAACCCTTCCGGTCATCATGTTCACCGGCATTGCCCTGAGGTCTTTTTTAAAGTCCCAAAAAGCTCTGGATGAGTTTAAGGGTGGGGAAATTCCCATGCCCGATATTTATCTGGAAAAACCGGTGGAGCCGGAAGAACTGGTTGCGGCCATTGAAAAGAAAATCAGATGAAAAAACAATTGGGTATCGGTTTTATAAACAAGGGAGATAAAATTATACCATGAAGATAAAGAAACTATTGTTTGTAACCAAGTTTGAAGAGCTTTGCTATGATGCATTAAATTCATTGTTGAGCCTTCGGAAGGCAGCACTTGATCATGTGGTTTTTTTGAATGTGATTGAACGGGACCAGGTGGCTATGAAAAGGGGTGGAGGGTATTTAAAGGAAGAGGAAGTGAAGCTCAAAGAAACGGCCAATATCCGGTTCATTGACTGGGCAGAAAATTTATTTGAGTTGGGCATGGAGGTGGGGGCTTATATTGAGGTGTCTGCATTGATCCCTGAAATTTTAAAGGTGATTGAGGCGGAAAAACCTGACCTGATGGTCGTTGGCAGGTCCCACAAAGGGCGGTTAGAGCAACTTTATTCCCGGTCGGATATTTCGGAGTTGACCCGCAGAACCCAGATTCCTATTTTGGTATTCAAGCATTTGATAGAAGATAAAATGGTGCCGGAGCAACTTTTTCAAAGGCCTCTTTTGGCCACTTCCTGGTCCAGCAGCAGTGATCATGCCGTCAATTGCATCAAAGGATTGAATCAGGTAATAGGGGAGTTGCACGTCATGCATGTGGTCGGCGAAAAAGACCTGAAACAACCCGACACCCATGCGGTTCAGAAGGTGAGAAAAAAAGAAAGAAAACGGCTGGATGATCTGTGTGATGAATTTGAGGCTGCCGGGGTGAAAGCACGGCCCCATGTTTATGTGGGTGATCCGGAGAAGGAAATATTAAAGGCTGCAAAAGAGTACCAGGCCACCATGATTATCATGGGATTCAGTGAAAAAAATGCCATTGTCGAACGGTGGCTGGGGTCTATTTCACGCAATATCGCCGATAAATCCATTTATCCCTGCCTGCTTTTCCCTGTCAAATAATTAAGAATAATCTTTTTATTGAGTCTCAAAAAATGAACGGCATTTATGGCAATGGGCTTGGTGAGGGATTATTTTTTTTTGCCTTGACTCTTATTTTTCGCTCTGTTACAAAATCCCTTTACCCTAGGGTGAAATGGTGTGTTTATTGGAAATAAAGAATTTATTTTATTTTGTTAGCAAAGGGCGATTATGAAACTCCTATTTATAGATGACGAACAAACTTTCCTGAAATATTTGGCCAAACGCCTGGTTCTGGACGGCTTCACCGTTAAAACCACCTTTTCCGGAGAGGAAGGGGTTAACGCGGCTGCAAAGGAAGAGTTTGATGTGGCGGTGGTTGATTTGCAGATGCCGGGTATAGACGGAATAGAAGTCCAGAAACGACTGAAAAATCTTCAGCCGTTTTTACCCTGCATTGTTCTTACCGGGCACGGAAGTGTTGAAAATGCCCTTGAAAGCGGTAAAT
>CAXHYW010000425.1:0-4298 GCA_964021475.1 uncultured Desulfobacteraceae bacterium
AGGAGAAGACTTTTGGGCTATAGTCCTGCTGTTTTTGCAATTAGAAATCCACCTGGTATCCTCTGTATATACGGGTTCTATTCATGGGCTGAATAATCTACCCCTCTTATTGCGGCTCGATGCTTAAACCACTCATTTTCATCAGCAGGCGGTACCACCAATCTTTTTCTTCTTTTCGTTTTAGAACTATGGCTTCTTCCGGACAAGTGCTGATACAAAGTCCGCAACCAATGCATTTATCCGGCATAATGCTGTAAGTCTCTTCATTTTCTTTTATAGCATTGACCTGACACCTTTCATCAGAACAAATTCCGCAACCCGAGCATGACTTTTCATCTATCATGGCATAAAAATGGGAGTTGACGCCTTCGGAAAAACCAAATTCATTTACAGATTTAAGTACACCACAGCAACATCCGCAGCAATTGCAAATATAATACTGACCATTTTGAATATTACCGCTTAAATGTACAAGCCCTGCTTCTTCCGATTTTTCAAGAACTGTATAGGCTTCATCTTTTGTGATCGCTCTTCCACCCCAAGGATGGTTACTCTCAAAAACACCTGGGACCGGGGCAATTGCCATACAGACTTCAAGCGGTTTGTCGCAAGGATTCTCCAGAAGCTTTTTCTCTTTTTTGCATATGCATTCATTTACAGCAAAAGACTGACCATTTTCTATAATTGTTGAAACTTGTTCATAAGGAAGGGTTGCCTGATTATTTTCAACCTCTTTTTCAATGGGGATCACTTGCATAAGATGTGGTGTATGCTTAAAAAATTGTTTCCCAAAAAATGGAAAATATTCTTCACATAACGATGCTAATTCTTTGTCTAATCGTTTTACCTGGAACTCGTATATACCAAAAATCCAAGGTAGCATTTTAAAAACTTTGACTTCTCCAAAATCAACACCGAACAATTGTCCTTTATTCCACATGGTTTCAAGTTGTTCTGCCAGACCTTCAACAGATCGTCCAGTTCGTTCTGCAACCTCTTGAGGTGTTTCAAATGTCAGCCTTAAGTCACAGAATAAATCAGCTTCTTCAGGTGTAAATATCATTTTCAAAATCTTAATTTCAACCCCTGTTTCGGTTGCAGGAAAACCGTTGGGGAGTGTGTCCAAAACCTTTGCTAATTTATTATAATGCGGATTATCAGTCATGTTTGACCTCTTTTTTAAGTGTAAATCGTCAAACGATTTAATAGAAGCTATTCATTCAAGTCTCTTTGCCTCAAATTTTAGATATTTAGATGTTAGTTGAGACACAAGATTAATGATGATTTAGTAACGAATAACGCATGGAGTGTCAATAATGATCGGATGTCCTTTTGATTAATTTCTACGCCAATAAAAATCATATAAGGGTTTGTCACTTTGGGGTATCCAAGGTTATTAGGCAGGTAGTGGTTAAAATTATAACCAAAACTTTTTTACTTGCCTCCGATCTTTCTATTCTAATTCTAATAATATTCAGATCAAATCTGAATATTAGGACCGCAATTTTTGTCCAATTTATTATGTTCTCAATCCTTAGTTGAGATTTTGATTGAAACATAAATATGGATTGTTTTCCGGTGGTACCATCGGTCTTAGGTTACCTAAGAATTGCTGCCTAAAACATTCATATCTTGACTTAGCCAATTATCCCAGTCAAAATATGAGGGTTAAGATCCCGGGCAAAATCTCACGATAATGATAACATAGACAGCATGCAAAGCTTGGTAACGATGAAATATTTCAGATACACCCTATTTATCTTTTTAATTTCCTTCATGTTTTTAATTGTTTCCCCAGGGGCAAAAGGCAATGAAAAACCAAGGGATCCCGTTGCCCAAGAGGGAATCCTTGATTTAAGTGACTGGGATTTTTCTCAGAAAGGAAGCATCGAACTATCAGGGCAATGGAAATTTTTCTGGCAGCACCATCTGACACCATCAACATAAGTCTCTTCCCAAATTCAATCCAAGGCAAGTCTTATCACGGTTCCCGGAACCTGGAATGGCCATGAATACAAGTTAAAACAACTGCCGGGCCAGGGGTTTGCAAGCTTTTCCCTCCGGGTGCTGCTACCTTCTGACATCCCCCATCTGGGCCTGAAAGTTCTGGATATGGCCACTGCATTTGAAATATATGTGGATGGAAAACCGGTGTTTTCTTCCGGGAAACCGGGCAAAACAAAAGAGACCACCATCCCGCGCTATGGGCCGGGTGTGGCCGCAATTCTTTCCCCTTCCCTGACCATGGATATCCTGGTACATGTTTCCAATTTTGATCACTGGCAGGGAGGGATTTGGGAACCCATTCTCCTCGGGACGGTCAGCGATTTGTATCACCTTCGGGAAAAACGGATATTCATTGATGCATTTCTCGTTGGCAGCATCCTTATCATGGGAATCTATCACCTGTTTTTGTTCTGGTTCAGGCCCCGGGACCGATCTACCCTTTATTTTGGATTATTCTGCCTCATGATCGCCCTTCGGACCATTACCCACGGCGAGCGCTATATTCTTATCCTGATTCCGGATCTTTCCTATGCCCCCCTGCTAACAGCCGTCTACCTCTCTTTTTATACCTGCGTCCCCTTCTTTTCCCTGTATACCCTGTCCATTTTCCCAAAAGAAGTTTCAAAAAAAGTGGTTGGCTGGATTTGTGGAGCAGGCGTTTTATTTTCCCTTATCACCCTTATTCTGCCGGTTCGATTTTTTTCCGCTTGCATGCCAGTTTTTCAAGGATTAACCCTGGTGGTCCTGGGATATGGATTGGTTTGTCTGGTCAAAGCATTCCGAATAAACCGCAGTGATTCTGGTATTTTCCTCTCGGGATTTTTCATCTTAATTCTAACCATTGTCAACGATATTTTATATACCCGCCAGGTCATTTACACCGGTCACTTTGTCTCCATGGGGTTGTTTGTCTTTATCCTTGTTCAGGCCATTTTGATCTCCAAAAGATTTTCCCGGGCCTTTTCCACGGTTTCCCAACAGCAGCAGGCATTGGAAGTTGAAAACATCCAACGCAAAAAAATGGTAACCAAACTTCGGGAGAGTGAGCAAAAATTCAGGATAACAGCAGATCTGCTTCCGATCCCTTTGTGTGAATATGATTTGTCCCATCGAATTACCTATGCCAATCAGGCTGCAGCTGTTTGGTTCGGGTATAAAAACAACACGCTGACTTCGGGTATTTGTCTTCCAGACCTTTTTTTAAAAACAGATCATCAAAGGCTGATGTCCCTGATAACCGATTTCCCACAGGAACACAAACCTGGCTCCAGTGAATTTGTGTTGTTAAAAAAGGATGACACCCGGATTTGGGGACAAATTACAATAGGACCTGTTCTCAAAGACAAACATTTAATCGGGGGGCGAATCTGTTTTGTGGATTTGTCCGAACGAAAAGCCGCTGAACGAGCCTCCCTTTTTGCCGCTGAACAGGAAAAATATGCCCTGGTGGGCCAGGTGGCAGGAAAGATGGCCCACGATTTCAATAACATTCTCGGGGCGATCATGGGCAATGCAGAACTCTCCCTGATGGACTGCCGGGAAGAAGAGACCTTGGCAAGCCTTGAGATCATCTTCCAGCAAACCAAAAGAGGACAAATTCTCACCCAGAATCTGGTGGCCTTTGCCAAGGATCAGGAGCCCAGGGAAGAACGGTTCAACCTCAATTTAAAAATTGACCTGGTCCTGAGCCTGCTTAAAAAAGAGCTGTCTATGATCCACCTGACAAAGATATTTGACCCCGACCTGCCGGATATTTTTGCCGATTCCGGCATGATCGAGCAGGCACTGGTCAATATTATCCAGAATTCGATCCATGCCATGAGCCTTGAATTTTATCCGAAACTGATAATCAAAACAGCCCAGGAATATGGAAACATCATCATCGAAATCACGGATAACGGATGCGGGATTCCGGATAAACACCAAAAGGACATATACACCCCGTCCTTCACCTTAAAAGGCAGCAAAGATGAAACAGGCGTCTATAAAGCGGATATAAAAGGGACCGGGTACGGCATGGCCAATGTCAAAAAATGTATGGAAAAAAATAGAGGAAAAATATTCTTCGAAAGCCAAGCTGGAATCAAAACAACGTTTACCTTATCCCTTCCCGCCATTGAAACCTGTGATTCAGACAAACAAAAAATAGTTGTGCAAGGGGAAATGCGCATTTCCGGTAAAAAAATTCTATTGGTAGAAGATGAGATGGCCATTGCAAATGTAATTAGAACGATGTTAACCCATCCACCCTTTTCAAATGAAATCACCCTTGCAAAGGATGCAAAAACAGC
>CAXHYW010000426.1:0-4297 GCA_964021475.1 uncultured Desulfobacteraceae bacterium
GAGATTCTCCGGAGTGACTGGAGTTCAGACGTGTGCTCTTCCGATCTTTCAGATGCTGTTCTGGCTGGAGGTGCCCCGGATCACCCAGTGCCGGATACTCATTGCCCAAGGTTCAACAGCCAGTTTAGACAAGGCCGGAAAAAAGCTGAATGAGTACACGGCATTTAACCAGAAACTTTGCAATGTGCCCCAGATGATTGAATTGCATTTTTTACAGGCCCTCCTGTACTATAAGCAGGGAAAAACAGATAGGGCCTCAAGCGCCTTGGACAAGGGGACTGCCCTTGCCCGACAGGGCGGGTATACACGTTGCATTGCAGGCCTGAGTCCCGGTGTGAAAGATCTGTTACCCGGTATCCCTTCATATAAAAGGGCAAAAAAATTTATTGATAATAGCTTAGGCCTGTCTTTTCACGACAACGTCGCTGGTGAAAATTATCCAGGGGCCCGTCATATAGAACCTTTGCCCATTGCCCGGGCCTTTGAATGTGATATCCCCCTGACCCGCCGTGAATGCGAGATCCTTTCCAATGTAAGCCGGGGGCTGAGCAATAAAGAGGTGGCCTCCAGGCTTTACATTTCCCCTGAGACCGTCAAAAAGCATACGAGCAATATTTATCAAAAACTCGGAGTTCACAACCGACAGCAGGCCGCCTTAAGAGCAAAACAGATCGGTCTTGTAAAATAAGGACTGCGCCTCTCTTTTTCCATTCTTTTCTTAAAAAACTACCCATCAATACCCCTTTTTTACCCCTTTCAGGGGATATGATTTTATGGCCGTCACGGTATACTGCCCATATTGCTTAAATAATCGTTACAAAATTTCTGTTTAAAAAAGAGTGAGCCATGAAACCTAAGTTAAACCGGGAAGCATTTAAACTTGATACCTCTGCCAATTACAGGATCCGTGTGCAGGGCGAAATTGATCCCTCATGGTCTGATATTATCGGAGATATGAAACTATCCATTGAGCCTTTAAAAAGGGGAGATACAGTCTCATGCCTGTCCGGATATCTGATTGACCAGGCAGCACTTTCAGGGCTGCTCAAAGCCCTTTACGATCAGCAGATCCCCATACTCTCCGTGGAAAATACGGATGAGAAAAAAGCTCAGCCATGACACCAACATCAAATAAAGGAGAAAAATCATGAAGACAAAAAGAACCGGGTTTCTATCTGGCTGGGTATTGTGGATGGCAGGTGCCGTCTTAATGGTCAGCCTTACGGCAGCACCATCCATGGGTGCAGAAGGGATGGATGAGAAGGCAGACACCATCCTAAAATCCATGTCAACCTATTTCGGAGAACTGAAAACCTTCAGCATGAACGCTGATATTGACCTGGAAATAGTAGGGGTCAACGGTCAAAAACTTCAGATCAGCAGTTTTGCCACAACCATGGTTCAGCGGCCGGACAAATTCTATATCACCCGAAAAGGGATGATTTCCGATGCCCAGTTCATATTTGACGGAACTACCTTGACGATCCACGGAAAAAGACTGAATGCTTATTACCAGACCAAGGAGGCAAAGAGTATAGATGAGGCCATCAGGGCCTATGAATCAGAGACCGGCATCCCTGCTCCCGGTGCAGATATATTGTTCTCAGACCCCTATTCCGGCCTTTCTTCCGGGGTTGAAAATGGAGACTATATCGGCACGGCCTATGTTAACGGTGTGAAGTGCCATCACCTGGCATTCAGAAAGGCCAGGGTAGACTGGCAGCTATGGGTGGCAACAGGAGACCGGCCGCTGCCCATGAAATACGTGATCACCACCAAATGGATTACCGGCGCACCCCAATACGAGATCAGGCTGAGGGACTGGGACCTGGATCCTCAAATTAAAAAGGATCAGTTTTCTTTTACCGTGCCTGCCGATGCCATAAAGATAGAGGCACTATCAATAGGCGATATGGGAGAAATTACATCACCAGAGGAGAAAAAATAATGAAAGGCATGGGAGTGGCAATTTTAACCGGATGCCTTCTGCTTACCGGTATCGTCATGGGCGGGATGTTTACGAATGGGATAATTGTAAAACAGGCTCAGGCAAGGGTCGGCAGGCCCTTGACCCCGGGAAGTGTTGCAGGGGTTGCAAGGCGGACCTCGCGGCGGGTGGTCCGAAGGACATCGGTGTATGTAGCAGCCCTTCCCGGCGGATGTTCCACTGTCGTGATTGAAGGGGTTACCCTGCACCAGTGCGGAACAACTTATTACCAGGCCGTGGACAGCCAGTATGTGGTTGTAACCATAGATTAGAAAATGATCAGCTGGGAAGAATTAATGGGGAAAAAATTGGAGTAACCATCAAAAATACACCTAAAATGGAGGATGGCAATGGAAGGTGAACTTGTAGAAAAAGCTGAAAGGCTGCGGTATGCAATGGTTGAATACGGGGCTGAGATGATTCAGGGGCTTATTATCCTTGTTTTCGGTCTCATGTTGCTGCAGTTTGTAATGAGCAGGCTTCGTGTATTTATGGATAAAAAAGCCAAAAATCGAACCCTGGCCACAACCATACTGGGCATCATTTATATACTTGCCCTAGTCACAATTTTATCTGCCGCTCTGATAACAATCGGTTTTGACAGCCGGAACCTGCTCAGGCTAATCATCATGATCGGCCTGGTTGGCATTGTTATTTTACTGATTCTGCGCCCGTATCTGCCCACCTTACCGTTCAAAGTGGGAAATACCGTCAAGGTGGGATCTCTTTTAGGTAAAATCGAGGCGACCACCATGGTGCACACACGGATGAAAACCTTTGACGGAAAAACCGTATTTATACCCAATTCAAAAATTCTCGCCGATTTTGTCATCAATTACCATTACACCCCCACACGAAGACTTAAAATCGATATACCCATCCGGCACATCAAAGATATCCTGAAATGCAAACAATTGATGGAATCCATAATGATAGAAGACCCCAGGGTACAGAATAAGCCAGCCCGCCCTGTGGTTTATGTCATGAACCTGGTGGACGGATCTATAAAACTCGGTGCCAGATGCTGGGTGGCAAATCCAAAGTTCTGGATTGCCCAATGTGACCTGCTTGAAAAGATACTCACGGCCATGGATCGTGAAAAAATAACTATAGCCGGGAGACGGCAGGAGATCAGCCTGTTCCACGAGACGCCTATGGAAATATCGGACTACAGGTCCAACCCGGTATCAAACATAATGTCAGGATCAGATGATACCGGCCAAGACAATGCCCCCGGTTTTTCAGCTGTAAATGAAGACAACGAGATCTAAAGGAGGGATCATGAAAATAGCAGAAGCAATGAAAACAATTGATGAAAAGTGGACTCAAAAAAAGAAGGGGTTTAGGGTCTGTATGGAAAGTTATGACGGGAACTCCTGGATTCTGGACTTCTCACCTGGAGAAAAGGCCTCTCTCTTGGATTCAGATGTAACTTCCTGGCGCCTGGCCTGGAAACTTGCCCAAAGCACTCCCATTGACAGCCAGGGACCGAAATTAGGGGATATGATCAATATCTTTGTGGTTGATCAGGATAAAAAACCGATCCCCTATTATGTCACCGGGGAAAGGGAAACATTCAACGCCTTTTCAATATAGTGTGCAGGTCACTATTGTCTAAAAACGAGATTTAGATAAAAAGTCATTGTAGGGATTCTCCTTGTGGGATTAAGGTTGATGTCACCACAACAGAAACCAAAAAATCCACCGCAAGGAGAATTTCAAAAATGGTACGACATGTAAGCCTGTTCAGTCAACTGATAGCATTTTTTGATCGCAATAAATTCAAGAATTTGGTTATGAAACATAAGACAGAAAAATATTCAAAGGGCTTTAAAGGCAGGGATCATCTTGTTTCCATGTTTTTTTTGTCAAGTTAGCCAGGCCAAGAGTCTCAGAAAAATCAAATGGTATAATCGCTTAGGAGTCAAATTTCCCAATTTACCGAGCGTTTCTTTCACCAGTCCGGGTTTTTAATAAAATATAAGAGCACATATGGTATGGGCTGTCTTTTTATGCTCTAGTGGAAAATTCAAATATATGGGAACAGAAAAAATCAAATTCCCCAATCTTCCATTACGGCATATTGGAGATAAAAGGAAGGGAATATCCATTCTGATATGGTGTGGACTATTATTAATAGTCATGATTTTTCAGGATTTAAAATCCCCCTAACATTATCCCCGTGAAGTCTTCGTTTTCTCCGTAATTTCCAGCCCCCCCATTGGCCTGCCGGGTTTGTGGTTAAACTGGTAACGGTTACCGAGAATTTCAGGAATCCATATCCACCGTCTTGCCAAGGCGATGGGATCT
>CAXHYW010000427.1:0-4296 GCA_964021475.1 uncultured Desulfobacteraceae bacterium
ACACGCCGCTCTTCCGATCTTGGCATTGAGACTGGGCAATTTTATCCGGGCCTGTGCCAGCATTTCAGGTGAGCTGTCAACTCCTATGAGAACCTTTTTATTCTCACAGTACAGCCGGCCCAACATTTCCCCGGTTCCGCAACCAAGATCTGCCATCCGAGTACCTGCCAGGGCCATTTGTTTGAGTATCCCGTTTAAATCAAGGGTTCCCAAAACTTCTTTTTTTAACCGATCCCATTGGGGGGCAACGGTTCTAAAAAAACGCTTGGCGCGGTTTTTTCGAATGGTAATGCTTTGTTTCGCCTGTTCAAGATCTAGGACGCAGAGGGTCTCTTTTTCAATGCGGCCACAGGCCAAATTAATCAATGAGAAGGTTTCCTGGGTCTTGTTGGCAGAATAATAGATAAAACTACCATCCTTGCGCAATACCAACAAACCCGCTTCCAACAAAATTTTCAAATGCCGGGAAACCCCGGACTGAATCATGTCAACAATGGAAACAATCTCATTCACATTAAGTTCATAATGATTAAGAATGTTCAATAACCGAAGCCGTGTGGGGTCTGAAAGCGCCTTAAACTGTTTGATAATTTCCATGTTCGTATCTCATTTGCCTTGGGAGAGGGGTAAAATCAGCGCCTATACGGTTATTTCCTGGCCAAATTCCAAGACCTGGCAGGAAACCCCTTTGGCTTCCACCTTTTGTTTAAAATTTTTAGGATCCACTTCAATCACCGGAAATGTATTGTAATGAATGGGAATAACCATCCTAGGATTCACAAACTCACAAGCTTTTACGGCATCATCAATCCCCATGGTAAAATTATCTCCAATGGGTGCCAGTAATACATCAATTTTATTCATCTGTCCAATGAGCTTTAGATCGGAAAAAAGGCCGGTATCCCCCATGTGATAGATGATCTTGTCCTCGATATAGAGAAGAATCCCTGTGGCCGATCCGTGACATTCATTATCGGCAGTTGTGGATCCATGAAGTGCCTGGGTTAATTTTACCCGACCGAAATCAAAATCATGGGCTCCCCCGATGTGCATATTATGGACGGCACCCCCCTTGGATGAAATATAATTGGCCAGCTCATTCTCACAAATACACAATGAATTACACCGTTTTGCAATGGCCAGTGTATCCCCCAGATGATCACCGTGACCATGGGTTAACAAAATAAAATCGGCGTGAACATCCTCCGCCCCCACAGGGGATGTGGGGTTGCCATCCAAAAACGGATCAATGAGAATACGTTGCCCTGTTTCTGTTGTGACCTGAAAGGCAGAATGGGAAAAATATCTTAATTTCATATTATACCTCCTTTTATCAATAGTTTTTCTTTTCTTTTATCACAACCACATTAAATCTCAACCCGAACATTAATGTCTCATGAGTTGCCCCTCCCCCCTGGACTGTCCCAAAACACTGGGACATATATGCCTCACCACCCGGTGAAAAAAAGGACCTACCATATATGAGAACACGACAAAAAGAATCTATAAATAAAGGTAGTTAAAAGATAAATCGGATATAGTTTCACCATGGCATGGCTCTTGATAAGGTCTTGATAAGAACCTGAAAGGAATATAGACCAGTGGCCTAATAATGATATTACAAAATTTTAAATAAAAGGAGTCTATGATGAGTGTATTGGTTGGAAAAAATGCACCGGATTTTACGGCAACGGCAGTAGAAAAAGACCAGATCCTTGGAGATTTTACCCTTTCCCAATTCAAAGGACAATATGTGGTGCTCTTTTTCTATCCCCTTGATTTTACCTTCGTTTGCCCCACTGAGCTCCATGCATTCAGTGATAAGTTGGATGAATTTGAACGAAGGAATGTAAAGGTTATCGGTGTCAGCATTGATTCTCATTTCTCCCATCTGGCATGGTTAAACATACCCAAGTCCAAGGGAGGAATTCAAGGGGTAGCCTACCCCATCGTATCGGATTTAAACAAGACCATTTCCAGGGATTACGATGTACTGGTTGAAGGGGCGGGCATTGCCTACAGGGGGCTTTTCCTTCTGGACAAAGATCATGTGGTTCGACATCAGGTGGTCAACGATCTCCCCCTTGGACGAAATGTATCTGAAACGCTTCGCATGGTGGATGCCTTGCAATTTACTGAAAAATACGGTGAAGTCTGCCCTGCCAATTGGAATCAGGGTGACAAATCCATGAAACCCACAAAAGATGGATTGGAAGAGTTTTTTAAATAATATTCCTAAGAAACGTCAGGATTTTTAGCGAGCAAAAGAGAGGCCAGGTGAGATGACCTGGCCTCTCTTTTGTGACGGAATCAATATATTTTTCATTTAATTTTGTTGCTATTTAACAGTTACAACCGGGCAATCCGCCTGGAGGATAACCAATTGGGCCGTGGATCCGAAAAGTAGTTTACCCACTTTGGACCTGCTTTTTACCCCGATAATAATTTCGTCCACTCCTTTTTCATTGGCAAAATTAACAATATCTTCGCCAGCGTCGAGACCTCTGACCAGTAGATGGGTTTTACAGGACACCTGTTTTTCATCAAAATATTTTTTAACATTTTCCAGATTTTCCTCTGCCTTTTGAACCAATACCTGCTCCGCTTTCTCCCCACCGATCATAGAGGTAACAATCAGCACTTCAGCCTTAAATGCCATTGCATGTTCCAGGGCAACTTTGAGCAGCTCTTTTCCCACATTGACACCCTTGTATCCGATCAGAATCTTCATAGTATCCCCTTCTTTTCAGTATTAAAATATTATATAAATATCGTAAATACATAAAATATTAAGCCTGCATGTACAAGAAAAAAACACAAAAGCATTACGTGAGGTTTTCAGCAGCCCACAATGCTGCCTGAAGCCGCCTTTTGACATTGATTTTCTTAAATATATTATGCAAATGGGTTTTTACGGTATGGGGACTGATAAACAATTTTGTGGCAATTTTTTTATTGGAAAAACCCAATGCAATGAGATCTAATATTTCCCGTTCCCGCAGGGTAAGACCCGACGGGTCAGATCCATGAGTCTCTTCCAAAGACTGGTATTGAAAATGACAGTCTTTGGCAAAGGACAGGGCTGTACCAAGCCCTGAGATTCGAACAACTTCACCTTTTAGCGCCACTTTTGCCCCACGCCCCCTAAATTCCTTAATCGCACCAAGGGGAATCTCAATATCTATTTCCAGAATCGTCCCAACAGTTAGCTTCAGGTCGGTGGAAATCAAAGCACCGGTGGATGAAATATTCCTGGTTTTTAAAGGGGGATCTGTTTTATTTAAAACCCCATCATGGATTTTTAGAATTACAGGCAATTCAAGGTCAAAACGCTTATGGTCTCTTTTATTGTTCATTTGACGCAACATGGCCCATCCCCTGATTAATCGTCCTAGGTATATTCATCAAGCATGGGTTGTAATCTATGCCACCAAGGCGGGTCTTGTCAATGCAATTTTTTTCTTCTAACAACACCGGCAAGTCCTAAAAGGCCTATTCCGAACAACAGCATGGTCGTAGGTTCCGGAACCGGATTGGGACCAGGAGGTGTTGGGCTGTCAGCAGTCCAGAAGCTCATATGGGAAAGGTTGTGATTGTTCAGACCTTCAGTGTCCCAATCGGCAAACGTTAGTCCGTTGGCATACCACAATTCAAATCCGCCGCCGCTATTCCCATTGCTGCTTCCTGCTTTCACGCTGTAATACAGGGGGGTGTCCCAGGCAGTGGGCGCAATCCAGTTGCCGATATCTCCCGAAAAGTCACCGGTGAATGCGGGATCAGTACCGGTCCAGTTGCCACTGCCCCATTTCCCATAAAGGGTCAGGTCGGTCGGAAGGGTCAGGCCAGCCGGTAAGGGTCCGCCGTAGTTGTCCACCAGCCAGTTGACGTTGTCAGTCGTGTCCTGATGGGCCTGGGCGCCGGTCCAGGTACTATTGATCAAGCTATAGGAATTTCCGATGGAAATGGGAGTTGTAAATCCGGTATCTGTCAAAAGCATGACGGATAAAATGAGCAGACACGCCACGGTCGCCTTCTTAAAAGTATGTATTAGCATGATTTCTCTCTCCTGTTTGTCTAAGATTATCGTCAAAATTAAGAATGCAAATTACATGCCCGCATGCCCAAGCTTTTCAAATTTAATGACAGAGTTCCTTGTGTTCAACTGATGCGTTCGGATATGGCGCCGGTATCATGGAATGGAAATGCAACCTTATTTTCGGCATTTGTGGGGAGAATTCCAATTAGCCAGATCGGAAGAGCACACGTCTGAACTCCAGTCACTCCGGAGAAGCTCGT
>CAXHYW010000428.1:0-4295 GCA_964021475.1 uncultured Desulfobacteraceae bacterium
CTGGTAGAGCACAGCGTTCGGGACGCTGGGGTCGGAGGTTCAAATCCTCTCATCCCGACCACTTCTTAAGCTTTATGATACATAAAATTTGGTACTTTGAGTACCAAAGATTTTCAGCCTTTCAGCAAAATGACAGAATCTGACTATTGTTAGTCAGATTTTTTTATTGACAGACTTCTTTTCAATTTTTATGTTCCGGCTAAAAACCCCGGTCAAGACCTGGACAACCTCATCATCTGCTGCCCATGGAGTTGCTTTTGCAATTACTTTTAAGATTGCCAGGGCCAGCATAACTGTGACAATGTTATCTTTCGCAAAACCCAAAATCAATGCGTCCATATTTATTCCTTTTCAAAAAAGGTTTCAGGATCCGGTAAAGCATATTTAAGCTGCTTGATTTCTTCCAATGTTGGTTCAGCTTCGGTGTTCCATGCCTTTATGATTCCCAACGCTACCTGAACCCCATGCTTAATGATCAGCTCAGTGATAGACAGAATCATCTCTGGTTTATTGCCGCTCATATATCCCCCCCCCCCCGAAATTCACCCATTAAGAATTCTGTACTCTCCAATGATTGAAATAAAGAAAATGGACCCGGGAAAACTGTTTGAAATATTAAAAGCTTTAAAATCTATTTTGAAAAAAGAGAACGGGTAGTCTTAAAGCTTTTCTTTAGAGGAAAACTCTTGAATCAACTCAAGCCCTATTTTATTTTAATGAAGGTTCTCCCGAATCCAGATAATCCAAAAGGTAAAGATATTTCCGGAGCCAACGCTCACCTCTGGGTTTTTGAAAATTCAGGTAATGAAGCGGAAAAGAAAGCTACCCGATATCTGAACCAATTTGGCTGGAACATAGAAGAGGGTGTTTATACACAAAAAATACTATCTCTTGACAATACTATCGCGCGATGTATAATTAATTCATGATTAAGTCTTTCAAATGCAAAGAAACACAAAAAGTATTTACCAGGACTTTTTCAAAAAAATGGACAAAGGATGTACAAACCATAGCATTCCGAAAACTAAGAATGCTTAAAAATTCGCAAGGATTAAACGATTTAAGAATCCCCCCTTCCAACCGGTTGGAAAAACTAAAAGGGGATAGAAAAGGGCAGTACAGCATCAGGATTAATGATAAATGGCGTATTTGTTTCTCTTGGCAACACCCTGACGCCCATGATGTAGAAATAGTGGACTACCATTAGAAGGAGAACCCTAATGAACGATAAAATACCCCCTGTCCACCCAGGAGAAATCCTTTTGGAAGAATTCATAAAACCTTTAGGGATTAGCCAGTACAAACTCGCAAAAGAGATTGGTGTATCTCAGATGAAAATAAGTGCCATTGTTAATAAAAAAAGAAGCGTGACAACAGATACGGCCCTCCGGCTTTCAAAATATTTTGGGACTTCTGTTGAGTTTTGGACCGGTCTCCAGAGTGATTACGATGTGGAAATAGCAATGGACAACAAAGAATTGTCCGACAGCCTCGATAGGATACAGCCGTTGTTAAGGAATAGGCTCCCTGCTTGATTAGGGTATCTATATGGATTATTTAACCTGTTATTAGTTTCCATCTCATTTTTCGGATTTAAAAAAAAATTCAATGAGATATAGACAAATTATTTTAAATCTTTCTTTATGGGTTTTTAGGATGATTAAGCCCTTGATACTTTTCCCCAAAAACGATAGAAACATATAAATAACAAAAGGATGAAAAAATATAGAGCTAATACTTAAATTTTAGTTACCAGAGTAAGCCAGGAAAACAAAAACAAGTGCTTATACCTTCACAAAGGTGTTCTGGACGCTGGAGTCGGAGGTTCAAACCCTCTCATCCCGACCACTTTTCTTAAGTTATCCGGTATAAACAAAAAACACTTTGGATCGCCAAAAATCCAACACAACTTGAATTTAAGGAATGGGTTATGGATACCTATTTTGCACCGGCAAAAAGAACTGAGAAACGAAAATTTCAAAATCAAATTGACGACATCAGCAAGAATCCCATCATGGATGCCCTGATGAAAACGGCTGGCGGCCTTTTAGTTGTGTTGAATGAAGACCGCCAGATTGTCGGCCTGAACCATTCTTTTATAAAAGCACTTGGAATTAAAGATGCGCAAGAGGCCCTGGGGCTTCGCCTTGGTGAGAGCCTGGGATGCATCCACGCATTTAAAGAGTCCGGCGGTTGTGGCACCACCGAGTATTGTGGATCCTGTGGAGCCGCCATCGCCATGATGGCAGCCATCCAGGATGACCGAACGAATGAACAAACCTGTGCCCTGATATCGGATAAAGACGGAACCGTCTCAGACATCTGTCTTAAAGTGAAAGCCGAACCCATTCGAATTGACGGCAACCGGTGGATCATTGTCTATGCACAGGATATTACCCAGCAGCAATTCTGGATCAATCTGGACCATGTTTTTTTCCATGACATCAATAATACCCTGACAGCCGTTTATGGGAACGTGCAATTGCTTGAGATGAACCATCCGGAAAATGAAGAAATCGAACCCATCAGAAAAGGGATTGAACGACTGATCAATGAAGTGGCCATCCAGCGAAATTTTTCCCAGCACAAGGATGCCACCTATACACCTGTCAAAACAATCGTATCACTAAATGAAGTCAAAAAGGAACTGAGCTTGATCATTGGTGGTCATCGTGCGTCTTCCCAAAAAAGCATCCTTGAAGACTGGCCCGAAGAAGAGGTGATACTGGAAACAGATGTCCTTTTATTATCCAGGATTCTTACGAATATGGTCATCAACGCATTGGAAGCCACCCAGAAAGGCGGGACAATCAAAACAACCGTCACAGCTACCAAACAAAAGATATCCTGGGAAGTCTGGAACAATACCTGTATCCCCGATCCCATACAAAAACGAATTTTCCAGCGTCATTTCAGTTCAAAATCGGGAAACAGCAGGGGATTTGGAACCTATTCCATGAAATTATTCGGAGAAACCTATCTTAGGGGAAAAATATCTTTCATCTCCACATTGGAACAAGGGACCATTTTTACATATTGCCTTCCCGCCCTCCTCCTTTAAAGGTACGCCAGTCTTTAGAAACAAAACCCATTAAAAAACTTGACAAATCCCCCGTTTATATAGAGTTATAAGGGATTCAATTTTTGTCGTAACGCTAAATACTATTTAGCAAATAAATTTTATTAGTCTGAAAAGGGAGTTGTTGTTTTTATGCAAATTCTTGAAAACTTTGTTAACGTTGTGGACAGCCTGAGTGATAAAATAGGGCAGATTGTCGGGTGGATGACCACCTTGATGGTCCTTGTCGTGTTTTATGATACGGTAATGAGATATGCCTTTAATCAGGGGAATGTTGCCCTGCAGGAATTGGAATGGCACCTTTTTGCCATTATCTTCTTACTCGGAGCCGCCTATACCCTGAAAGAAGGGGGGCATGTCCGTGTGGATATCATTTATGTCAGTTTGTCGAAAAAAACCAAAGCCTGGATTGACTTTTTAGGTGTCTTTGTTTTTCTTATCCCCTTTTCGGTGATGGTCATTCTCTCCACCAAGGGATTTATCCTGAATTCCTGGGCAATCCGGGAAATATCACCCGATCCCGGAGGGTTGCCGGCACGGTATATTTTGAAAACCATGATTCCCTTGGGATTTTCCCTCCTTATTGTACAGGGATTATCCGAAGCCGCTAAAAACTTCATGGTTATCATGGGATATACCCTGAAGGGCACTAACCGAAAGGTCACGAGCAAACGCCAGGGGGATGACGCATAATGGAATTTATCAATGAATTTTTACCCCTGATTATGTTTGCTGTTGTTTTTGTGCTATTGCTCTTAGGATTTCCGGTTGCCTTTACCATTGGCGGCGTTGCCATGGCATTCGGTCTTTATGGGTTTGGCCCGGGATTCTTTAACCTGTTGCCCTTAAGAATCTGGGGAACCATGGAAAACTTCTCGCTTATGGCCGTGCCCCTGTTCATTTACATGGGGGTCATGCTGGAAAAGTCAGGCCTGGCTGAAGAATTACTGGAAGCCATGGCTCTAGTTTTTGGTAGAATCAAAGGCGGCCTTGCGGTTTCTGTTATTTTTGTGGGAGCCCTCATGGGAGCTTCCACCGGAATTGTCGGGGCGACGGTTGTTACCATGGGGCTGCTTTCCGTGCCCACCATGCTTCGAAACGGCTACAGTAAGAGCCTGACCACAGGAACGGTTGCGGCTTCCGGAACATTGGGACAGATCATTCCCCCCAGCATTGTCCTTGTTCTGCTGGGGGAGATTATGAATGTTTCGGTGGG
>CAXHYW010000429.1:0-4293 GCA_964021475.1 uncultured Desulfobacteraceae bacterium
CTACACATAGAGGCACACTCTTTCCCTACACGACGCTCTTCCGATCTCTGATTAAAGGCATCAAATTTGGCCCCAAGGCAAGCATTGCCATGGAAGCCGCACGCAAAAAACAGGTGCTAATACTGGGGGTAAACGGATTTATCGGCAATGCCTTGAGTGAACGTCTCCTGGAAAGCGGCCAATATGAAGTCCACGGCATGGATATCCACTCCAATGGCATTGAAAGACTTTTGGGGCGACCGGGATTCAATTTTCATGAAGGGGATATCTCCATTCACAGGGAATGGATCGAATACCATGTTAAAAAATGTGACATTATTCTCCCCCTGGTGGCCATTGCTACTCCGGCGGAGTATACCAAAAACCCCCTCAAGGTTTTTGAACTTGATTTTGAAGAAAACCTGCGCATTGTGCGGTATTGTGCCAAATACAAAAAACGAATTTTGTTCCCGTCAACCTCTGAAGTATACGGCATGTGTCAAGATGAGAACTTTGATGAAGACAATTCACAGCTTGTTTTGGGTCCCATCAGAAAACAACGCTGGATTTACTCGTGCAGCAAACAGCTTTTGGACCGGGTCATCTATGCCTATGGCCAGACCGAAGGATTAAAGTTCACACTTTTCAGACCTTTCAACTGGATAGGGCCGCGCCTTGACAGCCTTTCTTCTGCCAGAATAGGAAGTTCCCGTGCCATTACCCAGCTGATATTGAACCTTGTGGAAGGAACACCCATACAACTGGTTGATGGCGGTGAACAAAAAAGATGCTTCACCGATGTCAAAGACGGGGTTGAATGCCTCTATCGAATTATTCATGATGAAAAAGACAACTGCAACCATGAAATTATCAACATTGGCAATCCTGCCAATGAAGCGTCCATAAAGGAGCTGGCACGGATTCTGGTTGAAAAATTTGAAAGCCATCCCCTGCGCCACCATTTCCCAAGCTTTGCCGGGGTGGCTGAAATTGAGAGCCGGTCTTTTTACGGCAAGGGATATGAGGATGTTCAGCACAGAAAACCCAAAATTGACAATGCCAAACGTCTTCTGGACTGGGAACCCGGCATTCAAATGGAACAATCCATAGAAGAAACCCTGGATTTTTTCCTTCGCCAGGCAGTGGGAGATGATTCGATTGCCTGAGAGATTGCCTGAGACTTTGCTTGGACTGAGAATTGATGTGGACACCCTCCGGGGCACCAAAATAGGTGTCCCGGCTCTGCAAAAGATTCTGGCTGACCAAGGCATTAGTGCCTCCTTTTTCTTCAGTGTCGGCCCGGATAACATGGGCCGACATCTGTTTAAACTGCTGAACCCCACCTTTCTTAAAAAGATGCTCCGATCAAATGCCCCGGGGCTCTATGGATGGGATATTCTCCTGAAAGGAACCCTTTGGCCGGGACCCCATATCGGGAAAACCTGTTCGGGCATTATTCGCTCAGTGGCTAACGATGGACATGAAATGGGCTTCCACGCCTGGGACCACCATAAGTGGCAGTCACGGATATTAAAAATGAGTCCAGACCAGATTTTTGCCACCATTACCAAAGGATGTGAGAGCCTGGAAGAGATTACGGGGCACCCCCCCTCCTGTTCTGCAGCTCCCGGTTGGATTTGTAATAATGCTGTGCTCAAAGCAAAGGAAAAATTAAATTTTACCTATAACTCGGATACCCGGGGAACCCATATTTTCTACCCCGTTGTAAATGGGAAGCCACTTACTAAGCCCCAGATACCGGTCACCCTTCCCACCTATGATGAAATCATAGGCAATGGCAATATCACCTCGTCAAATTACAACGATCATCTGCTGTCATTGATCCGGCCCGATCAGCTGAATGTGTTGACCATCCATGCCGAAGCAGAAGGAATTCAGTGTTTGCCATTGTTTGAAAAATTCATCGCCCAGGCTGTTGACCAAAACATTTGTATTCTCCCCCTGGGTAATTTGCTGGATAAATTTCCGATTAAAAAAGCCTTCGGAATTGAAAACCGCGAAATTAACGGCCGCCACGGCAAGGTTGCAGTTCAGTCCGACATTGCTTTGGCGGACAATGCTTTGGCAGATATTGCTGAAACAAGGTAAAAAATGAAAAAAATAATATTTTTAATGGGACTGTTTTTTTTGGGATTGTACATTATCCCCCTTGGAATCAGACCCCTGGTGATCCCAGATGAAGTCCGCTACGCGGAAATCCCCCGGGAGATGATTGATTCCAATGACTGGATTGTGCCCCAACTCAATGGATTGCTCTATTTTGAAAAACCAGTCATGGGGTATTGGCTCAACGGGGTGGCCATCAAAACTTTTGGCAAAAACCCCTTTGCCGTCCGGATTTCTTCTGCCGTAAGCGCTGGCCTGTCAGCTCTTATGGTCTTTTTTTTAGCCGCTAAATTTGGGGGCGGTACCCGGAAAGGGGTTCTGGCGGCAGCCATTTATCTTAGCTTTTTCATCGTGTTTGGACTGGGGGTATTCAGTCTGCTGGATGGGATGTTTTCTTTTTTTCTCACCGCCTGTATTGGATTCTTTTTTCTGGCCTGGTCCTGCCGGGAAAATCCACGTCTCCATCGATTACATCTGGTCATTGCCGGAATTTTCTGCGGGTTTGCCTTCCTGACCAAGGGATTTCTTGCCTTTGCCCTGCCCATTAGCGTTATCGTTCCTTTCCTCCTATGGGAGCGGGAATATAAACGGATCTTTACAGATTCCTGGATCCCCATTTTAACAGCCCTGATGGTTATTTTACCCTGGGGTATCCTCGTCCATTTTCACGCGCCTGATTTTTGGAATTTTTTTTTCTGGCATGAACATGTCAAACGATTTTTCTCCCAGGAAGGGGCCCAGCACAAGGAATCTATTTATTTCTATTTGCTGGTACTGCCAGGGGCCATTTTTCCCTGGACTTTTTTGGCCCCAACCGCCATTGCGGGACTCTTCCAAAAAAAGAAACTAACCCCTGATTTAAAATATGCGGTCTGCTGGTTTGTTTTTCCTTTTCTCCTGTTTTCATTTTCTTCGGGAAAACTGCCGACCTATATTCTCCCCTGTTTTCCGGCTCTTGCCATCCTGATGGCAACCGGTCTTCTTACCGCCCTTACCCCCTCGAAAACCTATGGGTTCAACAAAGGGGTAATCTGTTTAATGGGGTTTACCGCAATCATCATTATTACCCTGATCCTCCTGCAAAACGGGATTATAGACAAACTTCCCCATGTGTATAAGGATTCCTGGAAAGCCGTCCTCTTTATAGCGGCCATGATTATTTTTGCTCTGGTTTTAACCTTTAGTTTAAAAGCCGAGGACCCTGTAAAAAAGATACTCCTTTTTGCCGCCGCCCCTCTCTTCTTTTATTTATCCGCCCATTTTCTCATTCCCGATAAAACGCTATTGAGAAAATGCCCCGGGGAACTGATCCAAAGAAACAAAGATAAAATTATCCCAAAAACCATTGTGGTGTCCCCATCCACACCGGTAAGAGCGGTGTGCTGGTTTCTTGAAAGGGATGATGTTTATATGCTGGATAGGGGCGAACTTGTCTATGGGTTGGGACAAAAGAATGCCACCCATCGCTTGCTGACCCATGAACAATTGTATACCATGGCAAAAGAAAATAGGGGCAAGCAGAAATTGGCCCTGATCATGGACCAACGCAAATATGAACAGATAAAAGACCAATTGCCCCTGCCGGATTTTATGGACTCCTCCGGTAAGGGCGGATTTGTATTCATTTTATTTTAACCGATCATATTTTAAAAAATTAGGATTTTACATGAACAAATATATTCCGTTAATACTCCTGGGGGTGATGCTCAATGCCATTGCCCAAATCACCCTGAAACAGGGGATGCGGACCATCGGCCACTTTGGTTTTTCCGTTGATAACATTTTCCCCATTCTGGTAAAGGTGGGTACCAATCCCTTTATCCTCCTAGGACTTGTCTGTTATGTGGTCAGCGTTCTTGTCTGGCTTATGGTCTTATCAAGGGTGGAAGTCAGTTTTGCCTATCCGCTTTTAAGTATCGGGTATATTGTTACGGCCATTGCCGGCTTCTCGCTGTTTAATGAAAACATGGGGCTTGTCAGATGGATGGGGATTTTGATCATCTGTCTGGGCGTTTATCTGATCACACGAACAAGTTAGGAGAAAATCACCGTGCTGGAACGCTTGTTTAAATTCATTTTCACCAGGGGTATCCATGGGAGTTTCAATGGAGGTAAAACCGATTAACGTCCTTCATAAATATATTTTTAAGGAATTGGTATCCCCTTTTATTACCAGCCTTTTTTTTC
>CAXHYW010000430.1:0-4292 GCA_964021475.1 uncultured Desulfobacteraceae bacterium
CGATATTCTCCGGAGTGACTGGAGTTCAGACGTGTGCTCTTCCGATCTTTTTTTTCTTTTGAAAAGCGCCCGGTCAAAAGGTCAATGGAGACATGCTTGCCCCTTGAAAGGACCCAGGCCGTTCCAAGAAACGTAACCCACAGCAGGGCATATTCATTAAATTGTACAATCCACACAGGAGTGTAAAGCCCTATTGCCCTTGAAAAAATGGTGTAACTGATGGAAAAAGTAACAAAAAGAAGGAGGACGCCTGCAATGAATGCCATGAAATCCAACAATTTATCAATCCCTTTATTCAACAAGCCCCCTCCTTCCCTGGTTTTAAAAATCACCCTGGATTATTTTGAAACCATCGCTTTGAGTTTGGGTCCATTTTCAGGGGCCTTTTTTACTACAACCTTCCACAATTGCTCATAAGCCGTAGTTTTAAATTTTTCAGCTTCAAAAGCCGGCAGGTCGATGAATTTAATTCCCTGTTTCCTAAACGCGGCAAATTCCTTTTCAACATGGTTTATTCCTCTTTCAACAGCATAATGTTCTGCCTGCACCTGGGACTTAACCAAAAGCGTTTGAAGGTGTCCGGGAATCGTGTCCCATTTATCTTTGTTCACCAGAACCACATTCACAGCCATATAGAAGTTGGTGGTGACAATATATTTTGTTACTTCCTGCCATCCCCAGTCCCTGATGAGACCGGCAGGCCAGATAAAACCATCCGCCAATCCGCGTTCAAGGGCTGTATAAACATCCGGCGGCGGTATAACAAGCGGCTGGGCACCCAGTTTTTTAAGAAAATTAATATGGGTGGGAGAACATCTGATTTTAAGGCCGGAAAGATCGGCACTGGTGATGGGTTTGTTCAGATACAAGACAAAGGGTATGCCAGATCCCATGCGGCCCAGGTAAAAACTGTTAAGTTTGGTTTCATGGCCTTTGTTTAAAAAATCATTCACCCCACGGGCTCTCTCTTCCCAGGGTTTAATTTGGGTCAGGCTCAAGGCATTGACCTCGGGCAAAGCTGAGGTATAATAACCATCTGTTGTAAATACCATATCAACCAGACCGTTTCTTAACGCCTCCACCTGTTCACGATTGGGAATCACCTCGGGACCGCCTGTATATTGAATTTCAAGTTCCCCTGGATATTGCTTTGCCACATTTTGCCTCACAATATCCAGAAACTTCATAAAATTCTGGACTTCAAATACGGTTTTGGGCCAGGCAGTAACCGCCCGAAGTTTGATTGTTTTCGAAGCCGCCTCACCAACGCCCGTGAACAAGAAAACAAATAAAACAGCCACACACAAAATGATCCATTGTTTCAATCTAACAGGTTTAAACAGAATCTTCCCCTTTGGTTAAAAGACTTACATTTGCCCAAGCAAATCTTCATATTAGATATATTACAGCCATATTGTAACCACAGATGACTATAATAGTCTGCACTTATGCTTGTCAATAAATAAAATCTTAGAAAAAAACTCAACCAACCAGCACCTTGATACTAAGGATGGCAAAAAGATTGAGCAAGTAAATACCAGAAAACCAAAGGTCAGACTTACAAAGAGTGACAGTTTTTTAAATGAAGGCTTCTCCTACAAACTTTTTTTTGAAAAAATACCCTGGCATATTTCCCGTTGACCCCGGGAACCACATTAATATATATAGAAGCACCTAAAAAAAGTATTACAGTGTGGAAATCATCCATGGGTGATTTTAAATAAAGACAAATCAAACAGGAGTCTGGTGTTGAACCAAAAGAGAACGAAACCCATTGGAAATGACGAGTTTTTGCCATTCTCCAAACCTTCGATCAACTCCGAAGATATCGCGGCGGTGACACAAGTGATGCAGTCCGGCTGGATCACCACAGGTGCCAAAAGTGCGGAGTTTGAAAAAAAGTTCTGTCACTATACCGGCAGCCCCCAGTCAGTTGCGCTGACATCGGCAACGGCCGGGATGCACCTTTTATTAAAGGCATTGGGAATCGGAAATGGGGATGAAGTCATTACCCCCTCCATGACCTGGGTCTCCACGGTTAATATGATTGTCATGGCAGGGGCAACCCCGGTATTTGCAGATGTTGACAAAGACACCCTCATGGTGACCCCGGAAAGCGTGGAATCCTGTTTGTCAAAACGGACAAAAATGATCATTCCGGTCCATTTTGCCGGCGCGCCCGTACTATTGGATCCCTTACGACAGATCGCGACAACCCACAATCTGCACTTTGTTGAAGATGCCGCCCATGCCCTTGGTACCGAGTACAAAGGCAAGAGAATCGGTGCCCAGGGGACCTCTATTTTTTCCTTTCATCCCATCAAGAACATCACCACAGGAGAAGGCGGGATGCTCTGTTCAGATGACACAAAGTTGATTGAACGGATAAAACGCTTAAAATTTCATGGATTGGGCATGGATTCTTTTGACCGGAAAACCCAGGGACGACTTCCCCAGGCCCAGGTGATGGAGCCGGGGTATAAATATAATTTTCCCGATATGCTGGCAGCTCTGGGTATCTCCCAGCTAAAAAGGATCCATGAATTTAATGAAAAACGAAAAGCCCTTGCACTTTTGTATCTTGAACTTTTAATGGAGATTGATGAAATAACTCCCCTTAAGGTGCCCCAGGGCGATACAAAACATTCCTGGCATCTTTTCATTGTTCGCCTTGATATTGAACAAGCCGCCATGACACGGGACAGGTTTATGGCCAAGTTAAAGGAAAATAATATCGGAACAGGCCTTCATTTCAAAGGGGCCCATCTCCACCAGTATTACCGAGAAACCATGGACATTCCACCAGGGGCACTTATCAATACCGAATGGAATTCCGAACGGATGCTGTCCCTGCCACTGTTTCCGGATATGACTGACAAAGATGTCCACCGTGTGGTGGACACCATAAGAAAGGTGCTGAAAAAATGAAAGACAACTGGTTCACATCCATTGTGATTCCCGTATTTAACGAAGCTGAAAATTTGAAGGAACTCATTGCCCGCAGCCTTGCTGTCTGTGAAGCAATGGCAGATCCCTGTGAAATTATCCTGGTGGATGACGGCAGTCGGGATGCCTCTGCCCAGATGATAGAAACCGCTGCCAGCCTGAATCCAACCCTTATCAAAGGGGTGTTTCTCAACAGAAACTATGGGCAGCATGCCGCTGTAATGGCTGGGTTTGAACAGGCAAAAGGAGAAATCATTGTCACCCTTGACGCAGATTTGCAAAACCCCCCCGAAGAGATCCCCAGCCTGATCCATCAGATCAAACAGGGTTATGATGTGGTGGGAAGTGTCAGAGAGAATCGCCAGGATAGTTGGTTCAGAAAGCTGCCCTCCCTTATAATCAACAAAACCGTCCAGAAAATCACCGGCGTGCAGATGAATGATTACGGATGCATGCTCAGGGCTTACAAAAAACATATTATTCAGGCGGTACTCCAATGCCATGAAAGAAGCACCTTTATTCCGGTTCTTGCCAACAGCTTTGCAAGGTCTACCACTGAAATTTTTGTTAAGCATGCAGAACGAAGCGGCGGCGACTCAAAATACAGCTTTTTGAAACTGATCTCCCTTCAGTTTGATCTGCTAACCTGCATGACCACCTTCCCCTTAAGATTGTTGAGTATTATCGGCGGAATCCTGGCTTTTTTCGGGATCGGATTTGGAGGGTTCCTGTTTATCATGCGGGTGGCCTTCGGGGCAATCTGGGCGGCCAATGGGGTTTTTACCCTGTTTGCCATTCTCTTTGTTCTCATGGGGGCACAATTTATGGCCCTGGGGCTGATCGGGGAATACCTGGGCCGGGTTTACAATGATGTCCGGGGCAGACCCCGATATCACATCCATCATATTACCGGAGAAAACCCACAAAACAATCACCTGGAAACCACGGAAAACTAATTATAATTAATAGTTGATAATTGAAAGTTGATAATTGAATACCAAGCATTTCAATTATTGAATTAATAACAAACAAAGGCATTGAAAAAAATGAAAACAATTGTTTTTGCGTACCATGATATCGGCTGTGTGGGGATCAAAACCCTTTTAAACAATAATGTTAAAATTGACGCGGTATTTACCCATATTGATGATCCGGATGAAAATATATGGTTTGAGTCCGTGGCAACTCTATGTGCTGCAAAAAACATCCCGGTGTATGCGCCGGATGATGTGAACCACCCCATGTGGGCAGAAAAGATCCGGGAGATGGCTCCGGATGTCATGTTTTCCTTTTACTATCGGAACCTTCTTACGGAAGCCCTTTTGAGCATTCCTGCCCAGGGCTGT
>CAXHYW010000431.1:0-4282 GCA_964021475.1 uncultured Desulfobacteraceae bacterium
AATCAGAATACTTGCCCACACTGCCGATGATGTTTTCAAGAGAAATGGTCTGAACTCCGTGGTCAATAAATTCCACATCCTCTTCCTGGGCATGCTGTTCGTTAAAAGAAATGACATGGTTGTTGTCTTCCTTTGACGGGGAACCAAAAAGGGTTTTCAGAAAATTTTTCATCATTAGACCTCTAGTATTGTGTAGCCACAGGTATTTATCACCTGGGTGGTATCAACTATTGTTATCCTGTCACCGGGGGTTTCAAACTCCTGGTGAATGTGGCCGTGAACAAAATAATCCGGCGCTTGTTTTTTTATCAGGGAGTTAAAACTGTCAAAACCCATGTGACATCTGTCCTCACGGTCATGGGTATGCCGGGGGGATGCATGGGTGACCACCATATGAATAGGGCCTTTTCGCCACATGGAAAACCACATCCAGAATATCATTTTCTTCATCATGGCATCTGTGTACTGATTGGGCCCGCCATTGTACCAAATAGACCCTTCAAACCCCAAAATATTCAGGGACCCTACAGAGACCACCCGCTCATGGATATTTTGACACCCCACAGGATTTTCCCGGGTATACCGGATATCGTGGTTTCCCTTGACGTAATACAGAGGGACGTCCAAACGATCCCTTAAAAAAGAAAGATATTCAGGATCAAGGTCTCCACAGGAAATGATCAGGTCCACAGGCTCCAGAGTCTTATCCTCCACCTGCCGGGTCAATTCCTTTTCCTTGAAATCAGACACGGTCAGAATTTTCAATCCATGTGGCCCATCACTGATTTTTTTGGGTTTCATATCCATTATGGTATGCCATTTGCCCCCCCATCGTCAACCCGCCTTTTTTCAAAAAAACAGATCAGAATCGGACTCTTCTGTAATTTTATCTCTTCCTAAGTTTTTAATTGACATTTCTCCAACCAGAGGATATGTCGCTATTGTGGTAGCAACAGATAGGAAAGTTTTTTGAGCCACAAATAGTACTTGCCATTTACAAATATTATGCTAAACATTGGGGTTATCGCTATTTAACATGGCTTGCTATTGCTTCCTGGGAACCATTTCCATGAGCTTTAAATGGTCAAACATTATTTTTTAAGGAGAAAAATATGAAAAAAGTTCTTATTTCTTTGTTTGCTCTGGCATTTCTTTTTGTCTCCGCACCGGCGTTCAGTGCGGATATTAATCTTGCCAAAACCTCTACGGTTGAAGCCATTGTAAAATCAGGAGAACTCAGAGTTGGTTTTGAGTCAGGCTACCTTCCCTTTGAGATGACCAACACAAAAGGTAAGTACATGGGATTTGACATTGACATGGCAAAACAGCTTGCCAAAGCCATGGGCGTAAAATTTGTCCCTGTTAACACTGCCTGGGACGGCATTATCCCCGCCCTGATCACTGACAAACTGGATGTTATCATCGGCGGCATGACCTGTACCCAGGAAAGAAACCTGGCCATCAACTTCACCAACCCCTACATCGTTGTGGGACAGGCCATCCTTCTCAACAAAAAACATGAAGGCAAAGTATTGTCTTATAAAGATCTCAATGATCCTAAATATACTGTTACCTCCAAACTGGGTACCACCGGTGAGCAAGCGGTAAAACGGATGATCCCCAAGGCCACTTACAAATCCTTTGAAGCAGAGCCCGAAGCATGTATGGAAGTTATCCAGGGCAATGCAGATGCCACTGTTTACGACCTGCCCCTGATTGAGTTCTTCCAGGCCCAACACGGTGAAGGCAAAACCATTGCCCTGACCAAACCCTTTACCTTTGAGCCCCTTGCCATGGCAGTCAGAAAAGGTGATCCCGATTTCCTTAACTTTCTGAACAACTTCATCCGCCAATACAAAAATGATGGCAGATGGCAAAAATCCTATGACAAATGGATCAAATCCAATGAGTGGGCAAAGGATCTTGCTAACTAAATTTGTTGTATCGCATTAATCAAGGCCGACAGCGGTAACGTTGTCGGCCTGTTTTGTAAGGCATGAAAGATATGGAACAAAAAATTTCCAATATTAAGCGACTGAGCAATCCCACCGCCCGTACCCTTTCTATTATCGGTTTTTTCACACTGCTGTTTCTGGTTATCGGTTCGGTCTATTATGCAACTGTGGCAGTCGATTATCAATGGCGCTGGTTTAAAGTCCCCAAATATTTTGTCTATGTGGAAACCATTGCCGTAACTGCGGAAGGGAATGGTGAAATCGAAACCATCGCACCCAACAAAGACAACAAAAACAAATTTGATATCACCGTTGAATATGACGACGGGAAAAGCACCTATATAGTTCCCGAGGGCTCATTTGACTGGAATGAGGGGGATCTGCTCTACTCCGGGGATGAAATTGCCACATATAAAGGGGGGCGAAAACCCGGCATATTGGCCAAAGGGTTGATCACTACCCTTAAAATCTCTTTTATTGCCACCATTTTCGGCATCCTTCTCGGGATTATCGGGGGGGTAGCCCGGGTGTCCAACACCCCAATTCTTAAGTGGTCGGCCATCACCTATGTTGAGGTTATCCGGGGGTCACCACTGCTGGTACAGATCATGATCTTTTATTTTGTTCTGGGTACCACCATGAACAAGATATTGATGATGAACGGGATTCCAAAGATCAACCCGGAATGGTACGGCATTATGGCCTTGTCCATCTTCACCGGTGCCTATGTGGTGGAAATTGTCCGGGCCGGTATTGAGTCCATCCACCCCGGACAGGTGGAAGCCGCCCGGTCCACCGGTATGAACTATTTTCAAAGCATGATCCATATCATTCTTCCCCAGGCCTTGAAAACCATCCTGCCGCCGTTGGCAGGCCAGTTTATCAACCTGATCAAGGACTCATCCCTTTTGGGCCTGATCTCAGTCACAGAATTGACCAAAGCCACCCGGGAAGGAATTACCACCAGTCTTCAAGTTTTTGAACTCTGGTTTGTATGCGCCATTCTCTACCTGCTCATGACCTTTACGCTTTCCATGTGCGTTCAGTATCTGGAAAGGAGGACGTCTACAAAATGATAGAAATAAATAATATCTCTAAAACATATTACGTTCCCCACGAGGTCAAAGCCCTGGTGAATGTTTCCAATAGAATCAAAGTCGGTGAGGTGGTGGTGGTCATAGGTCCCTCTGGTTCCGGAAAAAGTACCTTCCTGCGATGCCTGAACCGGCTGGAGACGGCAGACCAGGGTCAGATTTTTGTGGAGGGCGTCGATATTTTTGATCCCAAGACCGATATTAACAAGGTCAGAATGGAAATGGGCATGGTGTTCCAGTCCTTTAACCTCTTTCCCCACCAGTCTGTCCTGGGTAATTTAACTCTGCCCCAGAAACTGGTCCGGCACCGATCCAAAAAAGAGAGAGAAGATAAAGCCATGATGCTCCTTGAAAAAGTGGGAATTGCCGACAAGGCCCATGCCTATCCCTCAAACCTTTCCGGTGGCCAACAACAGCGGGTGGCCATTGCAAGGGCGCTTGCCATGGATCCCAAAATCATGCTCTTTGATGAACCCACCTCCGCCCTTGATCCGGAAATGATCGGTGAAGTACTGGATGTCATGAAAACCCTTGCAAAGGAAGGTATGACCATGGTCGTTGTCACCCATGAAATGGGGTTTGCAAGGGAGGTGAGCGACCGGGTGATTTTCATGGACGAGGGTCAAATCGTCGAAGAAGGAACTGCCGAACATTTCTTTACCGCTCCCAGCCACGACCGCACCAAGCTGTTCCTGAAACAAATTCTTTAAAACGCTTTTGTTTTAAAAATGATACTAGGCCCTGATCGGAAGTTATTACCGACCAGGGCCTTTTTTATTGCCCTCCCCCTCCACGAACCCAGATTTGCCGCCATCACAGTGATAGGATAGATGCAGGTTCCCCTGCACCCTTTCACTAACATCCAAAGGAATGCAGGGAGCCTCTTTTCTTACAGCGAACACCCTGTTTTTATAATATAAAAAGAAAATTGCTTTTCCGCTTGTGCCACAATGTGGCACATGGTATACTCCTATTAATTTTTATCGCCTTGGTAACTTAACTTTGGTGACTGACGATTACCAAAAACACGTATCTACTGAACTATCTGGAATAAACTCTCTGAATACAGGATCAATCGGTTAGTCGTTTAATTCAAAAATCCAAGGTTTCAATACGGCAGAGGAGTTTCATCTCCTTATGCTTGGCGCAAATGCGTTGACACAGATGCGTTGACACAGATGCGTTGACACAAATTTGGAGCAAATGATGCGACCCATCAATTTCAAAGGAGAT
>CAXHYW010000432.1:0-4276 GCA_964021475.1 uncultured Desulfobacteraceae bacterium
GAGATTCTCCGGAGTGACTGGAGTTCAGACGTGTGCTCTTCCGATCTAATTCCACCAATTCCCATATTGGGCCGTTCGTTATTATATTCCCAAAACCATGCCATTGCCAAACTGAATCCATAGCTACGAAGTTAAAACAGATTTGGAATTAAGGTTTGGTGAATGTGGATTGGAATTACATTCTGAGAAAACAAAAATAGTTTATTTCAAAGAAGAAGGTCGCAAAAGAGAGTATCATGTTATGAAATTTAATTTTCTGGGGTATACATTTCGACCCAGATTAACAAGAACTCGTCAGCGAAAAGCAACCAGATGGGTAAGGCAAATAGTGGAACGGCAGCCAAATATGTTTGTTCATTGGGGTGTTTTGTATAAAAAAAAAGGATGAACGATAGGAGGCGTATGAATTGAGAGATTCACATACGGTTCTGAGAGAGCCTGAAGGGGAGGTTCTTTTGTGTTACTCACCTGAGAGAGATAAGGTCGGATTAATTGCCCGGCCTCACTCTGTTCGATTTGCAATGAAAAGGCGGGGAAAGTTGCAGCTTTCATCAGCCAGTAAACCTTTATGAATCGATTGGTTTACTATTTTGTAAGACCACTCATTTTTTGAGATGTTACCGTTGAGCCTGTTAAAATGTGTTGACAATATAGCCAAACAGAATATATATCATTTATAGAACACCATTCGAAAAAAGTATATGGCTCTACGGCTTGAAAAGTTGGTAGACATTACAAAGGAAAAAGATATGGGTGTACAGGAAAGAAGGGCTTTGGAAAAACAGGTACGGCGAAATCAAATTCTTGATGCCGCGCGTAAATTGCTGCTTTCTTCGGGAATCGACAATATTTCCATCAGCAAGATATCAAAAGAGGCCCAGCTGGGTGTGGGCACCATCTATTTTTATTATAAGAACAAAGACGAAATCTTTATTGCCCTCCAGGAAGAGGGTCTCTCCTTTTTATTCATCGTCTTTGAACAGATTTCAAACCAAGACCTTGCTCCGGATGAAAAGATCCGCAAAATTGCCCAGGCCTATTATGATTTTCGGTATAATCAGGAAGAATACTATCATATAATCAATTATTTTCTGTCATCTCCCAAGGTGTTTTTCCCGGAAGCGCAAAAAAATCAGATTGATATGTCCGGTAGTAAAATTTTGGTCATCATTGAACAGGCCGTCAAAGAGGGGATTGAAGCGAACCTGTTTGAAGAAGCCGATCCCAAAAAATTTTCCATCATGTTGTGGGGAACCCTGCACGGGTTGATTCAGTTTATAAAATTGGAGAACACAACCCTTCAGCGAGAAAATCATCAAGAAATTTATCAATATAGTGTGGAAAAATTGATCAATAGTATTAAAAACTAGTCGCTTATCAGACAAAGGAGACGATCATGGAATTAAAAGATAAAACCGCACTGATCACAGGATCTGGAAAAAAATCCGGGATCGGGTATGCCATTGCTAAAAAACTTGCCAGCTTAGGCGCTAATATCGTTATTGCCGATTTTGGAAATGCCATGGGGTTTGATGCCGATGTTGGCACCGGATCCACAGCGGAAATGGACCAGATTGCAGCAGAACTTGCCCAAGAATTTCAGGTGAAAACCCTCGCGGTAAATCTGGACGTCACTGACACCAAGACGGTGGAAGCCATGAAGGATATTGTCCAGGCAAAATTTGGAACCATTGATATTTTGTGCAACAATGCCGGCGCCACCTTTGGGGTTCCCAACGGGGTCAATACTTATGATGAAGAGGCCTGGATTAAAACGGTTGATGTGAATCTCCATGGGGTTTTCAGGGTTTCCAAGGCCCTTATTCCTTTGATGACCCAAAAAGGGGGTAGTATTATTAATACCGCATCCAGGGCCGGTAAGGTTCCCCCATTGTTCAATGGTGCCTATGCCGTCTCAAAGGCCGGGGTGATCATGCTGACCAAGGTCATGGCCAAGGAATTGTCAGGATTCAAAATTCGGGTCAATGCCATCTGCCCGGGACAAATCATGACAGATCTTGAACGATGGCGGTTTGGGCTTGAGGCCCAGTTTTTAAATACCAGTGTCGAGGAACAGGAACAAAAAATGTGTGAAACCATCCCCTTAGGCAGGATCGGATCCCCGGCAGAAGTTGCGGATATGGCGGCCTTCCTTGCCACCGATGCCTCTGCCTATGTAACGGGTCAAGCACTCAATATCTGCGGTGGACAATTGATGGAATTGTAAAAAAATCCGGATTGCCGAGGCAATCTTAAATGAAAAAAAGGAGTAAACATGGATACAATTACAGGCGCAGAACTGGTAGCACAGGCACTGGTTGACAGAAAAATAAAACATATTTTTTCATTGAGTGGCGGACATATTACCCCGATTTATCAGCACCTTGAAGGCACTGATGTGAAAATTTACGATACACGCCATGAGCAGTCAGCGGTTTTTATGGCGGAAGCCTGGGGTAAAATGACAAGGAAGGCCGGGGTTGCAATGGTAACAGCAGGGCCAGGATTTACCAATGCATTGACCGGTGTAGCAAGCGCTCATTTTTCCAACACGCCTTTGGTGTTGATTGCAGGGTGTGTGGGGCTGGACAATAAAGAAAAGCTGGACCTTCAGGACATGCCCCAGGAAGCGGTCATCAAACCCATGGTCAAAAAAGCCCTGGTCTGTATGAAAGCCGAACGGGTCATAGAATATGTGGACATGGCCTTTCGAATCGCAGAAAGTGGAAGACCCGGGCCCGTTTACCTGGAATTCCCAATTGATGTGCTCAATGCCCCGGTGGACAAAGCCATTGTGCGTCGTACAAATACCTGTGTCTCTTCCCACCCTTCGGATCCTGATAAGGCAAAAGATTTAATGGAGATGATAAAGGGTGCTCAAAAACCCCTGGTAATTGCCGGAACCGGAGCCTGGCAGTCCTATGCAGAAACTGAGCTTAAAACTTTTATAGAGGCCACGGGAATTCCGCTGTTTACCTCTCTTTCCGGCCGGGGTATTTTATCGGATACCCATCCCTTATGTTTTGAAGGGGCTCTTGCCATCCGTCCTGGCGGTGGCTTTGCAGCTTATATTGAAACCGATCTGATTATTATTCTGGGGACCCGTATCTCTCTTTATTATATGTTCGGGGATGTGTTTAACCCGGCTGCGAAAATTGCCCAGGTGGACATTGATCCTGAAGAGATCGGCAGGAACCGGAGTGTCGACCTGCCCATCGCAGGTGATATAAAAGGATTGCTTACCCAATGCAATGCCTTGATTGAACAAGAAAACTCCAGCAGCACATTGACAGCCAAATTTTCTCCCTGGATAGACACATTGAATATAGCCCACGAACAAGGTAAATCCTTTGCTCAAAATGACTGGGCATCCGAGAATATCCCCATCCATCCCATGCGTCTTGCAAGGGAAATTAATGAATTCATGGACAAAGAAGATGATATTGTGGTGGCAGACGGCGGGGATACCACCACCTGGCTTGGTATGACACGAACTTTGAAAGTTCCCGGAACCTATCTGGATTATGGGATTTTTGGGTCCCTAGCCGTTGGGTTGCCCTATACCAATGCCGCCAAATTGCTCTATCCGGATAGCCGGGTGATTCTCATGACCGGGGATGGGTCTGTGGGATTTAATTTCATGGAGTTTGAAACCGCCATCCGCAAAAACCGTCCCATAGTTGTGGTCATCTCCAATGATCTGGGGTGGGGAATGATCCGGCATAGTCAGGAAATCAGAATCGGTCATGCCATAGAGGATGGAACTTTTATCGGTAAGGTTGACTATCATAAAATGGTTGAAGCCATCGGCGGGAAAGGATATTTTGTGGAAGATCCCAAGGATATCCGGCCGGCCCTTGAGGATGCCTTTGCTTCTGGTAAAGTGTGTTGTATCAATGTAATGGTGGATCCAACCACCGTGAGTCCTGCTAGTATGGCATTGGCCAATGTAGGTGCATACAAAGCTTAATTTTTTTTAAAATCTTTTACCAAGAAAGGGGGACGTGTATGGATCCTGTAGCGCTTGATCAGGTTCGATTGAATTTCAACCCGACGGGGATTGCCATCATCAATGCGGCCATTGGATTTATGATGCTGGGTGTTGCCCTGGAATTGAGAATAAAAGATTTTAAGCGAATAATAGCAAGCCCTAAGGCTCCTGCCCTAGGGCTTGTTGCCCAATTCTTACTGCTGCCAGCCTTTACCTTTTTGTTGGTGCTTATTATTAAACAGATCGGAAGAGCACACGTCTGAACTCCAGTCACTCCGGAGAATC
>CAXHYW010000433.1:0-4272 GCA_964021475.1 uncultured Desulfobacteraceae bacterium
AAAAAATGAATAAAAAAGAAAAAATAAACGAGTTGGTTCAACAGGCACACAAAGCCGGGGCAAGCGAGGTGGCCATTGTTTCGGCAAAAGAAATTGTGGTGGACGATACCCTGGCCAAATTTTGCCTAAAACCTCGATGTGAAAATTATGGGTTGTCAAAAAGTTGCCCTCCCCATGTCGGGGGTCCCGATTCATTTAGAAAACAGCTTGAAAACTTTGAGCAAGCCCTTTTTATAAAAATAGAAGTTCCTTCAGAAATCCTTTTCTCCAATGAGCGCCGGGAGGTTTTTCAATTGCTCCACGAGGTAGGGGCAGGGATTGAACAGGCGGCATTGCAAATGGGATTTACACGGTCACAGGCCTATGCCGGCGGGTCGTGTAAATTTCTTTTCTGTTATGATCATTCGGACTGTCGTGCGCTGTCGGAAAAAGGAAATTGCAGAAACCCTCAATCTGCCAGACCGTCCATGTCGGGATTCGGCATTCATGTGGCAAAGCTTGTGGAAACCGCCGGGTGGTCCACGGGCGGTGCCACCCTTGGTATTCGTGGCACCCAGAGCACCGGCATGGGTCCTGATACCGTCGACACCAAAACGTCCATTGAATCAGAGACCGTTCCCATGTCTCCCATTTACGCCTTGGTATTAATCGATTGATAGGTGCATAAAGGAGTTTTGTTCAATTGAACAGGAAGGAGCATCCGGCTGTTATCAAGTCTTGATCAAAGCGTTTGGACAGTTTAAAGTTGATTTCTATATCACCGGGGCCTCTCCTTTTGCGATGGAGGTGTTTTGGGCGCATTTCGGACAAGGCGCACTGCCAGGGGAAATCCCTCGCTGTGGCCGTCCACCATACCATTCCGGAAGTCTATGCAGTAGATAAGTATAGGCACCTCTTCCACCCTGCTGATTGTCCAATACGGGCTTTCCTCCTCTATATTTATCCCAGGAAAAACGGTCGTCTCTATTGCCGGGCCTGTGCAATCCTGTTTCACAATGCTGTAGAGTTCCTGAATGGTTGGAAGGCGCCAACCGTCGCCGATCTTTTCGATGGATTTCTTCGCATCTTCAAGGGGCATAAGATGGGGTGTTCCCATGCACCCGTTGCCCTTAGACCAAGTTGTTCCGAGACTGCAGCGACTCCAGATTAATTGTGTGGTTTGATCAAACGCCTCACCTTTGTTGAGTATGAATCGAGGCAAAGGGGAACCGTTGGTTACCTTCCTGGTGCTGTCACCGAAAACAGGGTTTGGGTGCAGGGATACAGCGATAGCAATGCAAAGAATGAATCTTATCATAGGTAAATCTCCTGATATGTTCTGTTAAATTGTGATGACCCTGACCTGGACAAGCCAGGATCAAAAAAGTGTTTTGATTCTCTTGCCAAAATAATACGAAACCCGAGCTAAGAAGTTAATGCTCCCAAATCGCCGTATATTGGGCGAGCACCTCTTTTGTGAGGGAATTGATGATTGTAAAGGATATTGGAAAATTTTTACCCCGGCGATCAATAGGCCCGGGACAATTTTTGAGAAATGATTCCCCTTGATGTAAGGCTATTTTACCATTCAATAAGCCGCTAATCACGCCCTCTAACTCAAAAGTCATATCATGTTCAATGCTTTGGATTAATCGGCCATACGTTTCATTAACGTTTTTTATTCTCACAATACTTGTAGTCGTGAAATCCTTTGAAATATTCATGGCCGCTCCGTTGCCGAAATACTTTTTATTTAACCAGGTGCATTTTAGGTAAGAGGGCCCAAAACATCCCTCGCATTGCTTGAATATGATTAATTGCTCTGTGAAACCACCTTGTATCCGGATTTCCAATAGCGTTTGCGGCTCATTGTGTTTTACTTTGGCATTGCCAATGTTTTGATATTTGATGCGGCTGCCGCATAGCTGTTTTGATTCTTCCGGAAGGCAGTCATACCACCAGTTGATGATCTTATAAAAAAGAACACTATTGTTGTTGATGTAGTATCTTTCAGCGTAACGGGCTTCGTAGGCAACAGCATACTCCCATGATAGTACGATGGATAAAATCAGAAGCCATTTCATATGTATAATTCTCCGCTAACCCTTGTTTTGGCCCAGCCATCCAATACCCCTCATTTAAAATGGGAGATTGGATGAAACAATGTATTCTTAAAAGCAGTGTTTTTTTACTTAAAACTAATAAGTGTTTACAAAAGAATAATAGCATCTATATTGAGTTCGTATCAATGATACTTCGTTTCAATGGATTGATATTTTGTTGCAAATATGTATTTTGTTTTGTACGGGAAGAGCTCACAGGGAATGAAATATGAACACCGTTCCAGCCGGTTATATAAAGGTTCTATTTGATTGGTTATTGGAGAAAGGTCAATCTGAACAATTTATCCAGGAGAAAATCAGTTTAAAATATGAAACCATCATAAATCAAGAGACACGGATAAACTTTAAATATTGGTATCGGCTATGGGAGCATGCCATCGCCAGTCTTGATGATGACTCTTTTGCGCTCAAACTCGGTCAAAAAGTTCTTTCAAAATATATCACGATCGTTGGATCTGTGTGTGAAACATGCCCGACACTGCGTGAATCGTTTATACAAATTGAACGGTTCAACCGATTAATGTGTTCCAATATCTCTATTTCGGTTTTGGAGTTTGGTGAAAATAAGGAATTTTCCAAAATTATATTGAACCTTCATGGCCTTGAGAAAATTGAAAGATATATTCTGGAGTGGTACTTTACCCGGTATGTTGTGGGTATGAGAGAAAAAGTGCGATACAGAGCAGCGTTTATCTCTCTGAATTTCAAACATCCAAAACCGTCATATTACGATGAATATAAAAAGGTTTTTAAAGTTCCAATTCAATTTAATTGGAATGCCAATGAAATAATCCTTAAATCGTCATACCTTGATAAACCCCTGATAACTAGTCAGCCTTTCCTTTTGAAATTGTTTAAAAAAGAAGCAATGGCTCTTTTAAACGCCATTGAATCCGATAGTCCGTTTGTCCATGACGTTAAGATGTTGATCGTCAAGAATTTATATACAGGCAGCGCAAATATAGAAAATATAAGCAATCAACTGAATCTAAGCAGACAAACGCTTTTTCGGAAATTAAAGAAAGAGGGTATTGCATTTAAGACATTATTAAAAAATGTGCGTGAAGAGATGGCAAAAAAATATCTTAGGGAACATAAAAATTTCACTGTGAATGAAATTGCATATTTGCTAGGATATTCTGAGCCCTGCGCCTTCAATAGGGCATTTAAAAAGTGGACAGGTTCTACACCCTATCAATTTATTCAGGGTAATGAATAGTTGAATTTGCAGAAGGGGAAGGTCCATGCTGCCGGGCAATAAACTATTGGCAACCCGGGTTTATTTTTAATGGGAATATTCCGAGCGATGAATCAACTCCATCTGGATATCTTTGTTCAGCTGAACAAAATAGGCGTTATAGCCTGATATCCTCACCATTAAATTACGGTAATTTTCCGGATGGTTCATGGCATCTTTCAGGGCTTCGGAGGTGATAACATTAAATTGAATCTGCATCCCTCCCTGGATAAAATAGGATTTCACATAGGAAAACATTTGATCCACAGCCGTTTCCCTTTTGTCACCGGCCTTTGGGGCAAACTTCACATTAAAGGCCATATTATTATCCAACAGGCAGGGATCAAGGGTGGCAACGTCGGAAAGTATGTCTGTAAGACTTCTTGCGGCATTGGGATAGGGTGTCAGTCCCGGGGTAAAGGGTTTGCCTTTTCTTCTTCCAGAGGGCAGTGCACCGGAAAGATTTCCATAGGCCACATGCTGGGACATGGACCAGAACCCGGCTGTATAATGGCCACCCCGGTAGTGATCGTTTGACATGTAGGCGTCGTGTACAACCCGTAAAACCCGGTCGGCCATATCCCTTACTTCCGGTTTTCCTGATCCGAACTGGGGCACCTTGTTCTGAACCAGGGCATGGAGCCAGGGATATCCTTGAAAATCATCATCAATGGCTTTTTTCAACTCCTGAAAACTGATCTTTTTCTCGTCAAATACCAGCTTTTTGATGACCAGCAGAGAATCGATGATATCTGCCAGCCCGATATTGGATGTTCCAGAGCTGTTGTAAGTTGCCCCTCCTTTGAGTACATCTGTTGCACTTTCAATGGTTCCGTCCTGGAGCACTGAAAGAAGGGGGGTGGGGCGGATTTTCTGGTGGGCTTCCCCGAGAAAATTGTTCAGGGTGCAGGCCTGGTCGATGATAAATTTTTG
>CAXHYW010000434.1:0-4264 GCA_964021475.1 uncultured Desulfobacteraceae bacterium
AGATTCTCCGGAGTGACTGGAGTTCAGACGTGTGCTCTTCCGATCTTTGAAATCTACCGCCAGTGAACTCCCCAAAACACGGGCTCATTCTAAGCGATTATAGACAAAGTGGTCTGCACCCGTTCTCTCCTGGTTCGTTGGATTTGATATTACTCTCCATATATAATATGGTGATAGAATCTACTGATCTTATGTTCACCTAATTTAATTTTTCATCTTTTGATGATTCAGATAGATCTAAAATCTTTTCATTCAGATAATCCTTGGTCTGGTATGTTGAAATATTCATTAATTTTTTTGTGATACCTGACATTCGTTCTAATTGTGTTTGAATTTTACAGATTCTTGAGTAATTGGTGTCATCCGCAGGCATATCAAGCAATATAAGATCAAAATATCCTAAAACACTCATCAGGGGCTGAGTCATTTCATGACAAACAGCCCTTGAAAGTTCAAGAGCACCTTGCAAACGGTCTTTCTCTGTGATTATTTTTTCTGATTCTTTTCTTTGGGTCACGTCGGTCAAGACGGCAATTTTTTCATTTTCCAGGAAAGCTGACCGAAATTCGATATGTTTGGTATCCCCATTTTTACATTTTATTTTGAATTCCCTTATTTTCCCCGCCCCCTCATGGATAATGTCGTTATTCCATGCCGAAAGGACTTTTTTTCGATACACTTCATCTGGATACACTTTTTCAAACCATTCTTTTTGGGATGGTATGTCTTCAAGAGTGTAGCCGGTTATCTTAGTGAAATGTGGATTCAAATAAAGGTATTTACCATCATTGTCAGCCAAAGAGATGCCATGGGGGGTTCTTTCCAAAATCATTGACAGAGTTTCTTTCTCCTTTCGCAACGCCTCCTCTATCTTTATACGTTCGTTGATAATTTCATTGTATATAACGATACCACCGATTGAACCATCTGATTCATACCATGGGCGACACTCCCAGCACGTCCAGTCTATCGAACCGTCCGATCTGTAATATGGGTCTTCTTCAGAGCTTAATACTTCACCGGCCAATGCTCTCTGATGCACATCTTTCCATTTTTCAGGAATATCTGGAATAACCTCATAGTGGTGTTTTCCAATTACATTTTTTGATTTAACCTTGTAATCCTTAAGATATCTTTTGCTTACATATATATATTTTAAATCTCTGTCGAATACCATAATTGCGCTTCGGGCATGCGAAATAATATAATCCATCAAATTTTGCTTCGGAATTAGTCGTTCAGGACTGCATTTTTTATTATATTTTGATTGCTCTAATTCACAAATCCGCCTTTCTAATTCTTCATAGGTGGGTTTATTCGTCATTATTTATTCCATTATATTTTAAGTTTAGAGGCTTGTTTTTTCAAGCAAGACCATTCCTGCGACAGATAAAAATTAAGAATACAAGAATATTTTTTTAAAAACAATTATTTTCGATTTGATGTTGATTTACTATCGATTAATGACAGGGACGTCAGGTTGAAGTTCTTTCAGTTTTTGAGCCAGTTTAGTACCAGTCATCTGCGGCATTGTCATGTCTGTTATGACCAGGTCAAAAGTATCAGGTTTTGACTGGAAGAAATCCAATGCTTCTACAGGATTCAGTCTTGCTTCAACCCTGTAACCCAACCTTTCTAATACTTTTTGAGTCATATCAGTAATGGCTTGTTCATCATCAACAAAAAGAATCGTCTCTGTTCCCGAGGAATAGTCATCATCCGTTTCAATTTTATTCACAGGTTTTTCCTCTACCATCGGAAACAGAAGGGTGAAAGGGTACCATTGCCAATCACCTGGAATCACTGAATCGCTGCCCCACCACCCGGGAACAATTAAAACAGGCCCTGGTAAAAAGAGACCTGCTCTCAAAAACCCTTATCCCGGATGACGGCGAAACTATAATCATAGACTATTCCTCCTGGTCAACCTGTTGTCCAACAGCTTTAACAAGTTTTCGAAACCAGGAGTGGACCGGGTCTTTATCCTGGCGCATATGCCAAAATTGTTTAACGGAAAACTGAGTATCAATGCCTCTAATGGGAAGAATTTTCAACTTATAGTTTTCTTTGTATTTTAAGGCAATCTTCTTGCCCACAATACCTAAATGATTGGTTGAAGAAACCAGTTGAGGAATGATCAATTCCTGGTCCGTGGTAATGGATGTCCTCAGGCTAATTTTTTTTGCGTCTAATTTTTGGAAGATATTGACCTTTTCCAGTTGGGATACCTGATACCGGATTAACGGATAAAGACCGATGTTGGCAAGATCAATAAAATCCCCGGTTATAATAGCTAGTTCGCCTGCAATACAGACTTCTTCATCGGAAAACAGCTTTTGCTGTTTTAAGCTGGTTTTCTGATTCATTGAACCCGCAATAACCAGATCTATACTTCCTTCTTCAAGACATTGATTTTTTTGTTTTAAGGTTAAATGTTTGGCCCGAATTTTGATCTCAGGCGCCTTTTTAGACAATTCCGATAAAAGACTGGGTAAAATAGCCATGCTGCAATAGTTGATGATACCAATGACAAATGTCCTAGAGGAGTTGGCCGGGATATCCTGCCCCTTGTTTTCCAGAACTTTTTGGATGATTTTTAAAGATTGTTTTACATCTTGGTATATGGATTCCGCCCTTGTTGTGGGAACCATCATATTTGCCTCCCGAACAAAAAGCGGGTCATCGAAGAATACCCTTAGTCTGGAGAGGGAATGGCTTATGGCAGGCTGGCTCAATGACATTTCCAAGGCGGCATTGGTAAGATTTTTTTCCCTGAAAATCGCCTCAAAAATTTTCAGCAGATTCAGGTCCAGATTTTTAATATTCATTTGGTTTATATCTTCAATAAATACAATTCATTGGTTCGTTACAAAATCACCCAGTATAGTACCATCTGTCCGATCTAAAGTTAAGCATAAATAAAAGAGGGAACTGAACCCATGACCCAAAGTCTCTCCCGAAATAAAATTTTCCGGGACAAATCCCAATCGGCCGCAGAAAGAAGAGAGATCACCCCCTTTGTCCTTTTGTCCGTTGCAACATTCAGCAGATTTATAGCCAATACGGCAAAGCGGATCATCTACCCTTTTGCTCCGGCCATTGCCAGGGGATTAGGGGTTGAACTCTCATCCATAACATTTATTATTGCCCTGAATCAATCTGCCTCTTTACTGGCCCCGACTGCAGTATCTCTGGGAGATAAGTTCGGCCATAAACTTCTCTTAATTTTTTCTTTTGCCCTTCTGACCATTGGCATGTTTGCCACAGGTTTTATCCCATTGTATCCGGTCGTGATGATCTCCTTGTTTTTAACTGGTTTTGCAAAAAGTATTCTTGATCCTACCTTCCAGGCCATTGCCGGTAATCTTGTGCCCTTTGAAAAACGGGGGATGGCCATTGGCATCATGGAAATGGCCTGGGCCGCAAGTACCTTAATCGGTGTCCCCCTGGCAGGAATCATCATTGAAACCTATAATTGGCAAGCACCCTTTGTCATTATAGGTGTTTTATCCCTTATCTGTTTTTTTATTATTCTCAAAATTATTCCCAGCACACCTCCCCGGAGGAAAAAAACCCGCCGCAGCCCTTTGCTGCTGGAAAATTGGAAAACCATCCTCAAAGACAAACAGGTGGCGGCAATGCTGATTTTTATATTTTTCATTTGCCTGGCCAATGACAACCTCTTTGTTATCTATGGGGTCTGGCTTGAGGACTCTTTTCATCTCTCCCTGGCAGTTATTGGTCTTGGGACCCTTGTTATAGGGTTGTCAGAGATTCTGGGGGAACTATTGACAGCCTTTTTGTCAGATAAAATCGGTCTAAAAAAATCATTGGCCCTGGGCACCTGTTTGTCAGGGTTAAGTTTTTTTTTCCTGGTTTTTTTAAATACAAGCTTAAGCCTGGTTTTAACTGGTTTTTTTATTGTTTTTTTAACCTTTGAATTTTCTGTTGTGACCTCAATGAGCCTTTGCACAGAATTGATCCCCGGGGCAAGGGCCTCGGTAATGTCAGCCTATTACGCCAGTGCAGGGCTTGGCAGAGTTGTCGGTGCGGTCTCAGCTGGAATTCTTTGGAAAAATTCCGGTATTTTTGCCGTTTGTATGGTATCAAGTGTCTGTACTTTCTTCGCCTTGATGGCCATTGTCATCGGCCTTCGAAAATTCAAAAAACCAGATGGTGGACTATTGATGGGTAAAATAACAAATAACCTGGATTAAAAAGGGAGACTCTTGCTATAAAAGAGGTTCCAAATATTAAAAATAAA
>CAXHYW010000435.1:0-4262 GCA_964021475.1 uncultured Desulfobacteraceae bacterium
GAGATTCTCCGGAGTGACTGGAGTTCAGACGTGTGCTCTTCCGATCTAAACTGTAAAAAAAGAGGTCATGAGATCTGGGGGGGCATCTTCCCAGGGACAGGAACGCGCGTTGATCATGATGGCGGATTCAACCTACCGATCAAAACTTGTATCCGTTGTCCAGGGACTTGGGTTCTATGTTGAAACCACCGATTCAATTTCAGAGGCCTTAAAAAAAATGGCCTATCAACTTTATCCCTTCGTTCTTGTGGAGGACTCCCCTGAGCAAAACCGAGCAGTTGCAGCCATGTTTACCCATATGAATGAATTGGACACCTCTCTTCGGCGGCGTATTTTTCTGATATTATTGAGTGATCAACTGCCAACCGGGGACCCCATGTCAGCGTTGCATGCAAGCGTCAATTATGTTCTGGGATCTGACAGCCTGGATCATGCGGCACAATTGTTACCCGGCGCTTTAACAGAGCATCGAAATTTTTATACGGTTTACAATGAGTCCATGAGGGCGGTAGGTAAGGCCTAGATTTTTATGATTCAAAAATGGTATGATCCCTTTAGTATCGGCGAGTGGGCCAGGAGAACCTTTTCTTTTTTAAACCTTGGAATTCTGATTTTTACAGTGGCCTTTGGGGCATCAGAATTCCGGTTTGACTGGTGTGAAAAATTGCTGGGAACATACCTGTTGGCCACAAACGATCTCAGACCCGAAACCGGTGCTCTGTGGGAATTGGGTCAAAAGACATCCAATGCTCATAATTCCCTTAACAAAATTATTACCCAAAGAGAAGATTCCAAAAGAAGTGTCCAGGGGGCAGATTCTTTTTCCAGGCTGGTGGAAAGTCTGGGTCCCGGGGAATGGGTCACACTTGAAAAAGAACAATTTAAACAGCTCTATCTTTCCCTTGCTCCGGGGATTGGCCGGCAGCTGATAGATCCTTCCCATCTGGTCTGGTTGTTAAACGCAAATACCACAGACAGAATCTTTTGTGAGGGCATGGCCGAGGGGATCAGCCTCTATTTTATTGATTCCCAGAATCGGGTGGTCCGTCAGATCGACCTAAAAAAGAAAACCATTGTGGAAATTGAATCAGGAAATGTCGCGATCCAGGGGAAGCTTGCGCAAATGGAGGCTTTTTCAAGCCGTATTTATTCTTCGGAACAATTTTTTGATGCAATGATCAAACTACCACCCGAGATGATCTCCGAACTGATGGTGGATCCTGCGCTATTGCTCAAGCAAGAAGGATCCATTCAACGGGTGGGGATCTGGAATGAGGCAGATCACGGGTATATCAAGATGGGATTTGAGTTTGATTACCGGGGGGAAAGCTCGGTGTTGATTATCCAGGCACGGGAGTGGGCGGTGTGGCAGTTAAGCCTTTTGTTGAAAGGGCAGACCCCATGAAATTATTTTTGCGTCTCACCTCCTTGATCCGGCTTATATTCTTTTCCGGCCTTGTGGTCGGTGCCACAGGTATCCTTTTTGCTGGATTTTTAATATTTCATGTGGCCGGGGATTTGCCAAAATTACCCTCCCCCTTAAGCCGGATCATTGAAACCCCCCAGAGTCTGATCTATGCCGCAACAGGCCAACTGCTTTGGGGGTTGGGGGAAAGAAAGGCCGTTCCCCTGGAGATGGTGTCAAAGGATTTTATCAATGCCATTGTGGCCACAGAGGACCATCTGTTTTTTGAGCACCATGGGGTTAATAAGCTTCGAACCATTAAAGGACTATACGTCACCCTGTTTGAATCGGGCCGGGTCCAGGGGGCTTCTACCATTACCCAGCAGCTGGCTAAAAATCTATTTTTCAGTTTTGAACAAACCTGGCAGCGAAAATTCAAGGAAATGCTGGTGGCCCTGCAGATAGAAACGGCCAATACCAAGGAAGAGATTCTTTCTGCCTATATCAACCAGATTTATTTTGGTGCGGGTGCCCAGGGGATTGAAAAGGCCTCTCAGACTTTTTTTGGAAAACCAGCCCTTGAATTGAATCTGGCCGAGGCCGCTCTTCTGGCAGGTTTACCCAAATCCCCCACTAATTATAACCCTTTTCGGTATTATGAAAGGGCGTTGAAACGGCGGGATATTGTCCTGGATAGGATGGTAGCCACTGGATTTATTTCGTCTCTGGAGGCCCAACGGGCAGCGGCTATAAAACCAACGCTTCACCAGGGACGCCAGGATGTCAGAAGCGGCAGTTATTTCTTGGATGCCCTGATCAAAGAGTTGATTCACACCTATGGGGAAGATGTGGTCTTCCACGGGGGAATCCGGGTTTATACCACCCTGGATACCCGCCTGCAATCCTTTGCCCAAAAAGCGATGAAACAAGGTCTTGAAAATCTGGATGCTTTGATGGGCATTGATTCTAATAATATAGAAAAAGGTCAAACAAAAAAAGACAGGCCCCAGGGGGCATTGATTGCAATTGACACAGGGTCCGGTGCCATCAAAGCCATGGTGGGGGGCAGAGATTACTATACCAGCGAGTTTAACCGGGCCATGGACAGCAAGCGTCAGGCCGGCAGCGGATTTAAACCCTTTGTGTATTATGCGGCCTTTCAAAAAATCGGGGTACATCCCGGGACGGTGATGACGGATAAACCGGTTTCCATAGAGATTAAAGGCGCCAAGGACTGGGAACCCCGGAATTTTGAACGGCGTTTTGCCGGGGATATGATTTTAAAACGTGCCTTGACCCGGTCTGTCAATACCATCGCCGCGCAATTGGTGACCCTGACAGGTCCTGGGGCCGTGACGGCCCTGGCCCGTGCCTGCGGGGTAAAAAGTCCTCTGGAAGATGTTTATTCAGTGGCTCTGGGAACTTCTCTGGTGAGTCCTTTGGACATGGCCACCGCTTTTAGTGTGTTTGCCAATCTTGGGATAAAACATGACCCCTTTTTTTTCTGGCGGGTTGAGGATGCATTTGGGCGGGTTTTATTTGAGCGGATTGTCCAGAATAAACGGGTGTTGGATCCGGCCCTGGCTTTCCAGGTGGTGGATATGATGAAGGCCGTCGTGGATACAGGATCGGGCCGGTCCATTCGGCATTTGGGGTTTGACCGGGCGGCTGCAGGGAAAACGGGTACCACTGACGATTATAATGATGCCTGGTTTACAGGGTTTACCCCTTCTTTGAGTACATCGGTCTGGACCGGGTTTGATAAAAAGAAAAAACTAAAAAGTGCACAAGGCGCAGGGATAACCGGCGGCAGGGGGGCAGCACCCATCTGGGCTGATTTCATGATTAATGCCATGAAAGGAGAGCCGGAAAGGGAGTTTATTATTCCGGATAATATCCGGTTTGAGGCGGTGGATCCTTCTACCGGATGTTCACCTGACGCAGCGGGTATCCCAATTTCTGTACCCCTGAAAACTGGCCAGACCATCTGCAAAGAGGTAACCCCATGATTCGGCGTATGGGAAGTTTTGCCTTTCGTTTATGGATCATCGCCCTGGTGACAGGTCCTGTTTGTTTTTATTTGATGCCCACGATATTGCAGCTTTTTCCAGAGGTTTCTCCGGTAATTATCAGCGGGGTTTTGTGTATGATTTTTTTTGGGGGGATCGGTGTTTCTCTTGATTTGATTGGTCGAAAACTGATTAATGAAATGATCAAAGAAGGGGAGGTATGGGAAAGGGCCGGTATTTTTTCCCGGGCAGAAAAAACCTATGGTAATGCTGTCAGAGTCTACGACTCTTTTTTACTATCTCCTCTGTTTGGAAAAAAAATTGCCACCCGTTTGACCGGAACTCTGGCAAGGTTCTCCCTCACTGCTGGCATTCAAACGCCTCCCCTGAAGCTTGCAACTGCTGTGTATCTAAAATCAAGCCCAGGAGATGAAACCCTGGCAATTTTGTGGCTTGGGCAGCTTAAAAAGCAGGGTCTGGTTGGACCCATTGACCAGGAGGTTTTAACCGCCCTTGCCGATGTTCATTATACCCACAAAAAATTGATGGTCCCTTTGGCGGAGGTGTTGCTGGATCTGGGACGGATGGATTATTCTGCCAAGCGGGTGTACAAGGCTCTACTGGATGATCCGGAACTGAAACCGGAAGTCGCATCTGTTTTCCACAGAAAGATTCATGACCTGCTGGGAGTGGAACAAGTGCTGGAAACCTTTGGAAATAATATGGCTGGCCGGGTTGTCGCAACCTCACCCAATCCAATTGGCAGGGGGCAACACTTTTTAAGCCGGTGCACTGCCGTTTTCACCACAGCTGCCGGTGGGATAAAATCTATTGGCCGGGGGGTTGCC
>CAXHYW010000436.1:0-4245 GCA_964021475.1 uncultured Desulfobacteraceae bacterium
TCCGCCTCCATTTTCGGCAGGAGTACCAGGTCAATCCTGGCACGAACATTTTTTTTGGGTTCGTACATACTGTTAAGGATGTTAAATCTTGAGTCCAGAATATCCGCCGTACCCGGAACAGGTTTTAATGCTTTACCAGGCTCTGATATTTCCTTGCCTGTAAGAATCTGAAACAATGTTTTTTTACCTGTCTGGGGCAGGCCAATGATTCCAACCTTCATATGCGTTAATCCGTCCTTCTTAGAATTTGAATTTACTTCACCAACAAAATGATATCAGGGCAGTTTTATCTTTCGCTTTTCAGGATCTGCATGCTGGCGGAACAGAATCGCCACATGCCCTATCATCCCAGCCACATGACTCTTGGTCGTGGTAGCTATTTCTTCAATCAACGCTGTTTTCAGCTCTTTTTCCTTATGATCACTAAATTTTATTTTAATCAACTCCCCTGCATCCAAGGCGATGTTGATTTCATCGGTCAGGGCACTGGTAATCCCCTTGTGTCCCACAAATGCAGCCGGATTCAGGTCATGGGCAAGTCCTCGTAAATACTTTCTTTGAGATCCTTTTAATGGTGTCAAAATCTATTCCTTTGATTATAAATTCTAATTTAAATTTAGCATTTTATCACAGGTGAACACCGGTGAACAGTAAAAAGAAGGCCATCGGGATAATGCACCCGGAGACCGGAGACCAGAGATCAAGGTAAGACAAGATAATATTCTTGACGAACCCCTTGGTTTAATATTAGAACAGGCTTTTTTTGGATTTAACGAAATAGAGTGATTCATGAAACCAACCACTTTAAAATCAGATCTCATATTATTGTTTGTTGCAACCATCTGGGGCCTGGGATTTGTTGCACAACGAATCGGAATGGACCATGTTGGTCCGTTTACCTTTAACGGCCTGAGGTTTATCCTGGGATGCCTTTCATTATTGCCCTTTGTTTTTTTCCCCCGGAGGAAAACAGCGCCAAACAATGCGGGCCTTCTAAAGTCAGGCCTTATCTCAGGAGTTTGTCTATTTTTCGCCATTTCGTTCCAACAGGTGGGGATGGTCTACACCACAGCCGGCAAAGCAGGTTTTATCACAGGCCTTTATGTTGTCATGGTTCCCTTTTTCGGCCTTTTTTTTAAAAGTGAAACCCCCTCCAGCGGTACCTGGGTCGGTGCATTTTTTGCAAGTATCGGCCTGTTTTTACTCAGTGTGACCCAAAACATGACCATGGAATTTGGTGACGTTCTGGTGCTGGCGTCGGCGGTTTGCTTTACCTTCCACCTGATCATTATCGGCATGCTATCCAATCGGTTTGACGCTGCCAAGCTATCCCTCATCCAATGCCTGGTTTGTGCCCTTTTAAGTCTTTTGACGGCAGCCGTTTTTGAAACCTTTGTGCTCTCGGATATTTTAAATATTACCATTCCGTTGATTTATGGCGGCGTTCTTACTGTGGGGGTGGCCTATTCGCTCCAGATTTACGGACAAAAGAACTCTCCGCCTTCCCATGCCGCCATTATTTTATGCATGGAATCTGTGGTGGCCGCCATTGGCGGCTGGATCATTTTGAATGAACTGCTTTCAGGGCGTGCCATTTTGGGATGTGCGCTGATGCTAACAGGGATGCTCATATCACAACTCTATTCAAGGAAGAAACATCCTGCCACTTAGCCCCTTGGTTCTTTGGAGTGATATGGGGCCAGTCAGCGATATGAATTTTCCCTCCATGATTTGACAAAAATTCAATACCGCTTATAATTGGAAAATATTTACCCTTACCCCACAATATTGGAGGAACCCCATGGCAGACCCAAAGATTACGTTGAACGTGGACAATATGAGTTGTGGACATTGTTCCGGAATGGTTCAAAAAACCCTTGAATCCATCACCGGCATATCAGAAATATCCGTGGATCTTGGGGCCAAGCAAGCAAGTTTTTGTGTTCAGGAAGACGCCCTTGTGGCCCAGGCCATTGATACTGTTACAAAGGCAGGATACCCGGCTTCCCAGAGATAGAAAACGGGATAGAAAACACCCATAGACTTACAAAAGCCTGGACAGATCAAAGCTTTCCGATCGATTAATGGTCAGGATAAACCGTCTAAGAAGATCTTTGTCAAAACAATGGGACATGCCCAGATCACGAAGTTTGGTCCGGGCTTCCACCCGTTTTTTTGCCTCTTCTTCCAGCATTTCCCGTTCCCGGAGACGTCGCAGCTTGGCCTCATAATCACCCCTTACAATAGTGATTAAAGGAATTTTTGGGTTTTCTTTGGCCTCGGCCTCAAATTTTTGAAGGGTCTCAAGGTAGGGGTTCTCTCCTGCCATGATCTTCAATGCGTCAAAGGGTGACCGGGGTTCCTTGTAGGGCCGTTTTGAGGTTAAGGCATCAAACACATCACAAATGTGACAAATTTTTGCGACCAAGGGAATTTGATCACCGGAAAAACCGCAGGGGTATCCGCTGCCGTCTTCATTTTCATGGTGGTATAAAATGGTCTGCATGGAGGAACGAGGCAGCTGGGTCTCAAAGAGCAGGCTTGTGGCATAGGCGGTATGGGACTGCATGATCACATATTCAAGATTGTCGAGTTTTCCCTTTTTATTGATCACGCTCTTTGGAATTTTGATTTTTCCAATGTCATGGAGAAAACCTGCCGCTGCCGCCTGGATCATAAGATCCCTTAATTGTGCATCAGAGCTAACATCAAACAAATCCGGGTTGGATTTTATAAAGGTGGCCGTCAGCCAGCCCACCTTGATGGAGTGGGTATGGGTTTGATAATCATGGCCGATAAGATCGGCAATCCCCTTTAATGATTCAATACTGGAGATAAAATCCATGGCCTGGGTGATGAGCTTTTCAATATTATCAATGACCAGTTGACAGTCCTGGGGTGATGCAAAATTTGCCGCAAAGGATTCCTGAACCACTTCGGTGGCCAAATTGATAAGTGTCCCGGTTTTCTTTTTAACATCAATGGATTCATGGTTCAGGATAAATTCCAGGTTATTTTTTACATATCGGCCATACTCAAGATTTTGATTGCAATGGATATAAACGATCTCCCAGGTACCCAGCAACTGGATAAGTCGATCCTGGGGAATGGACCGGGAATCCACCAGAAGGCAACGAAACCGATATTCTCCATTTTTCAGGACAAAGCGCTCAAATAATGAAAATTCCAAGAGAGACTCGGGATTTATGGACAAAGGGTCAATTGCAATAAATGAACTGCCGTCATCAATATATTCTGTTGCCAGGACCATTATACCCTTCCCCCCTTTCCACTGTACGAAAAAACAGCAAATTATTCTCGTTCCACCCGATAGCAAGTTTTTCTACGGTATCACAATAAATATCAGGATCTCTTGTTTCTGTAAAGAGGCGGATGCCAAATAGGCCACCAAGGCCGGGCACCAGTGCCGCCCCCCCGACCCAAATTCCGGAGACCTCTCCCCCCGGAAAAAAGAAGCTGTTGACAACCAAAGATTTTTTATTTATCGTTAATCACCGATAAACGATAAATGAAAGAGAAACCCGTCCTATGGATACAAAACTGGATACAAAAGACACAAAAACTGATAGGAAAAAACTGGCAGAGATCTTCAAGTCCCTGGGGCATCCCACCCGGATAAAGATCGTGGAGCATCTTATTGATATGGATACCTGTGTGTGTGGGGAAATTGTCGATATTTTCCCCTTTTCCCAGTCCACCATCAGCCAGCACCTGAAACACCTCAAGGCATCAGGGATTGTCTGCGGAGAAGTGGAAGGGCCGAAAACCAGATTTTGCGTTGATAAACAAATATTAAACCAGGTGAAAGCCTATATGGGAAAACTATAACATAGCAGGAACATCTATGAACGCCAAGAAAGACATCCCCCGGACAAACACCCTGTCCACTTCCGGAGTGACCCTCATGCCCGCAATGGACAGACAAGCGGGCGACAACCCCATGTCAGACCCCATGTCGGTTCATGAGAAACCCGGATACAGCCTCTGCCCCTATGTGGCCGATTTTATCGCCACCGATGCCGGCCCCGTGCCCCGGATAAAAACAAAACTTTCTGCACAGGACCGAGGTTCCACCATCCGTGTTCGCTGTGGAATAGACCGCAATCGCTATACCGTAACCCCGGGACTTTATGGGGTGGGTCATCCGGACAAGAAATCGGAGATCCTTGTCACTGCAAACTTCAAGATGACCTTTGACCACCTGCGCCGGGAACTTTCATCCCT
>CAXHYW010000437.1:0-4238 GCA_964021475.1 uncultured Desulfobacteraceae bacterium
GATGCGGGAAAAAACATTGGGTCTGTTTTAAAAAAAGACCAGGTGGTAACCGCAAAAGTTTTACAGATCTTGACCCAGGGCAAGGCCCAGTTGTTGATTAACGGGCAAAAAATGATTGCCAAAACAGGACTTTCTCTCAATCCGGGGGAAGAACTCAAGTTACAGGTGGTTCAACAAAAGGATGCTGTCCTGCTCAAGTTGATGGAACCCTCAACCTCCGTGGAAACAAAACCATTGGTTTCCCTGATCCGTTTTCTTTCAAAGAACAATGCATTGTCGGATATTGCCCGGATAAAGAATCCTGTCATTCAAAATATTCTTAGTGAAACGGCATTGAAATCGGGCAGGAGAGACGATTCCTTTTTGCCCCGCCTTGTTGAAAACAACGGCATGTCATTGGAACAAAAAATGGGGTCACTTGTGAAAACCCAGGGGCAGGACAGGATTGGCTTAAACCTGCTTCAACTTCAAAAACAGGATCTGAAAGGCGCACTTTTAAATGAACTGGCCATGGCAACCCCCCGGGGAGAAACCATGGAAAAGATGGTTACAGCTCTTTTAGATACCCTGGAAAGTTTTCAACTGATCAATACCCAATCTTCTGAATCAGGACGTTATCTTCTCCCTTTTCCGGTATTTGAGGGGCCCGTCCTGAACTTTGGACAATTGCTCATTGATACCGGCGGTAATAAAGAAGATAAGGATAGCGATAACCCCAAGCTGATCCGGGTTTCCTTTTTGTTGAATTTGACAAATCTGGGAGCGGTCCGGGCCGATTTCTCCATATTAAAAAAGGCCATAACCGGCAGGTTCCTTTTGGAGAATGACGAGATCTGTGAATATCTGAAGTCTCTGATCCCTGAATTGAAACTTAGGTTTGAACAAATAGAATATACAATGGGGAATATCGATTGTTTCACTGCAAAAAAGGCAGAAATACATCCCAATGTCCTGATGGAGTCTTTGTTTGAAAGTGGCGATGACTCTGTATTGAATATTGTGATTTAAGGGGATTTGATAGGATTTTATGCCGAAAAAAAATGTTAAACAGGCCGTTGCCTTAAAATACGACAAAAAAAAACAGGATGCGCCCACGGTTGTTGCCAAGGGCCAGGGCCGGGTTGCAGAAAAAATTATTGAATTGGCAAAAAAATATGATGTTCCCATAAAAGATGATCCTGACCTTATCGAGGTGTTGTCATCCCTTGAACTTAATGAAAAAATCCCAGCGGAGATCTATGTGGCAGTGGCGGAACTCCTTGCCTTTGTCTATTCTGCAAATGCCGAGAATGCGTCCTAGAAGATATCCTCGTAATTTCTAAAATCAGCAAGTTTATTTTCTGTAACCTCCTTTTTTATAACATTCTAAGGACTGCCGTGTTTTTTTGGCAGGGCCGGAACCCCTGGGCGGCTCGGATTGGGCGGCTCGGAAAAATTTTCTGGTTGCGTCAATTTTCATTCCCTTCTTTCGTTGGTTTTTTGGCGGAGGGAAAAATTTCGGGAAAGAGAAAAAATAAAATATAAATTGTTTGTGATACGATTTCCTGAGTGGAACTATGTGAAATTATAGTCAATGTGTGGCGATGGCTGTGGGGGAGGTGCAATGGGACATCCCCGCCAGGGTGACTGAAACACCGGGTTTAGGTGAAGCGAAATGGATGGCACCCATATTGCAAACATGATTTATGTGACCAGGAATGTTTTAAAGGAGAGAGAATGATTCTTGAAATGACCCGCCCGGTTCAAGGGGGCTTGAGGCAGGAACGAAAGCTGGACGCTGTGGCCAATCACATTGCTAACGTGGATACCACCGGTTTTAAAAAGGATGTCGTAAGTTTTGATAAAAAATTTAAAGCCCAACTGAATCGAGATTTTTCCCAGGGTGATATTAAAACAACGGGGAACCCATTTGATATAGCATTGGCAGGGGATGGTTTTTTTAAGGTTGAGACAGAGGCAGGAATTCAATACACCCGAAATGGCAGTCTTTCCCTGAACAGCGAAGGTATATTGGTGGATTTGAATGGAAACCCGATTATGGGTCAGGGAGGCGCCATTTTTATTGATCTGGCGAATATAGAGGGCCAGGGTGTTGAAATTAATTCGAGTGGTGAAATCCGGGTGGACACTGAAATTGTGGATACGATTGACGTAGTGACCTTTGCGGATTTGAGCAAATTGGAAAAAAAAGGACAGAATCTTTTTGCATATACCGGGAACACCGGTGATGAGATTCTGCCTGAAAATTATGATATTAAGCATATGGCCCTGGAAGGCTCCAATGTTCAGGTGACCGAAGAAATGGTGAAAATGATTGATTATCATAGAATGTTTGAAACATTCACCAAATCAATGATGACATTTGACGAAATTGACAACAAGGCCGCCGAGGTTGGAACACCCCGGTAGCCATAGGAGGTGAAATATGATGCGATCACTTTGGTCTGGAGCAACCGGTATGGGGGCTCAACAGATGCAAACCGATGTAACGGCCAATAACCTGGCCAATTCAAGTACCAGTGGGTTTAAAAAATCAAGGGCCAGCTTTGAAGATCTTATGTACCGAACCATTAAAATTGCCGGCCAGACAACCCCTGGCGGCGGACAGGTGCCCACGGGTATCCAGGTCGGAATGGGGGTCAAGCCCTCGGGGGTCAAGAAAGTCTTCACCCAGGGGGATTATGTGCAAACCGGGAATCAATTGGATTTTGCCATCCAGGGCCAGGGGTTTTTCCGGGTGATCCACGGGGATACCGATATGTATACCCGGGCGGGAGATTTTACCCTGGATAGTGACGGGTTCATCACTACACCCGGTGGGGACCGGTTGCAGCCGGAAATTTCCATTCCCATAGAAGCCACCACCATTACCCTTGATTCCGATGGCACCCTGACGATTAATGGTAGTGGTGACGAAATCATTGCCACGGAAAATGTTTTGGTCACCACCTTTATCAACCCGTCGGGTCTGTTTGCCGCGGGCCAGAACCTTTACCATCCAACGGAAGGCTCTGGAGACCCTGTGGAGGGAACCCCCGGGGAAAACGGTGCCGGCACCACCATTAACAACTATCTTGAAATGTCCAATGTCAGTGTGGTTGAAGAGATGGTTAACATGATCGTTGGCCAGCGAGCCTATGAAGCCAATTCTAAAACGGTCCAGACGGCAGATTCCATGTTGAGTACTGCCAATGGGTTAAAGCGATAGGATGACATGAATATTATTTTATCCATGGGAAGAACCTGGGTGGTGATCCTTGCCGGGTTGGCAATGGGCGGCTGGTTCGTCGTGTGTCCAGTCGTTTCGGCTGCCGTGATTTTTGAACCCCGGGAGGTTAAGATAGTGGTGAGGGAAACAAGCCTGGTACAAGGAAATAAAATTTTGCTTGGGGAGGTTGCTCGGATTGAGTCCGGTCCTTTCTTAAAAGAGAGCCTGCAAACCATGGTGTTGGGAAATTCTCCTAAACCCGGCAAAATTAAGCAATTGAACAAAAATCGCCTGGTTTCTTTGATCCAGTCCCAACCGGGGTTGCCCGAAAATATTTTGATTGAGGTCCCGGGAAAAATTTATGTGAAGCGGGACAGTCAGCAGATTTCACCACAAAAGGTTAGGGAGCAGGTGGATGTTTTTCTGGCAGAATATTTTACAGACAGAGAATATGAATTGGAGCAGCTTGTTGTCAAAGAGTTTGGGCTTTACCCCCAGGGGGGGGTTGACCTTGTAATATCCCAAACCAGAATTGACAAGAAGGGGAAGCTTTCCCTTGTGGTGGAGGTTTTGATCGAGGGGAACCTGGAAGACAGAATTCGGATTTCAGGTAAGGTGGCGGTATTTGAAAATATCCTTTGTGCCGTAAGAGATCTGCCAAAAGAAAAACTAATTTCTAGGGAGGATGTCTATTTCGTTCGGAAAAATTTATTTAGTTTGCGGGGGGATGTTGTTTTTGAAAGCCAGGCTGCCGAGGGTAAACTCTTAAAAAAAAGTGTCAAAAAAGATGATTATATCAAGTTTTCCAGTTTAGAGGAAAATCCTTTGATTCAGAAGGGGGACATCGTCACCCTGGTTGCAAGAACTCAAAACCTGTTGATTGTAACAACCGGTATCTCACAGGAGGACGGGTATGCAGACAAACTGATCAAAGTTGAAAATATTAAATCCGGGAAAATAGTTAGGGGAATTGTTAAGGAACACTCAACGGTGGAAGTCATCTATTGACCAAAAAAAGAAGACCAAAAAA
>CAXHYW010000438.1:0-4235 GCA_964021475.1 uncultured Desulfobacteraceae bacterium
AGATTCTCCGGAGTGACTGGAGTTCAGACGTGTGCTCTTCCGATCTGGGAAAAGGCCGTACCAAGGGAGTTATTTGAAAAGGCCTTGTCAATTGCCAGCTGCGCCCCCACGGGCAGTAACCGGCAAACCGTCAAATGGCTGGTCATCGAAAACCGCGCCGATGTTCAGAAAATTGCCGCCCATGTGATTGACTGGATGCGATATGTGGCACAAAACCATCCTGAGATTGCCCAGAGCCTGAACATGGAATCCTTGATCTCTCAATGGGATAATGGAATCGACCGGATTTGCAGGGATGCCCCCCAGCTTGTATTTGCCTATGGATCGGATGAACATGGCAGTGGGGCTGCAGATTGTCATACGGCGCTTGCCTACCTGGAACTTGCATTGCCCTCCTTTGGGCTTGGCAGTTGCTGGGCCGGGTATGCCAACTATGCGGCAGGCCAGTGGCCCCCCCTTGCCAAAATGCTGAACTTCCCTGATAAACACAGCTGCCATGGGGCCGTGATGACAGGATTTCCAAAATTCAAATATGCCAGGGCACCCAAACGCAACGCCCCGGACATCTTGTATCATGTTTGATAATATCAGCGTCCGGGCCGGATCAAAAGCCATCCAGATTATTCAGGATGAGGGACTTGATCCGGCCAGAATCAAGGTGGTTGCCGGGGCATCCGGGTCGGCCAAATTTCTGGTACTCACTGGCATTGATCGAGTCCTGATATCAATATTTAAAGACAGGACAACCCCTTTGTATCTGATCGGCACCTCCATCGGTGCCTTTCGCATGGCCGCCTTTTGCCAGGAAGATCCCCTTGAAGCCATCGGGAGACTGGAACACGAATATATTGAACAGCAGTATAGCCTGAAACCCACCCGCCATGATGTCACCTTGGAAACCAGAAGAATCATGGATGCCTATATTGATGATGAGAAAATTCCGGCCATGCTCCAGCATCCGGTCATGAAGATCAACTTTCTGTCCAACAAATGCAAGGGACTTCTCAAACAAGAGCAACTTATTCTCCAATGGGCAGGTCTTGTCCTTGCGGCAGGCACAAACCTGCTGAGCCGCAACTCTCTTGGATATTTCCTGGAAAGAGCGCTTTTCTCAGGCCCCGGAACCCGTCCCCCCTTTGCCACCATGGATCAATTTCCCATGAACCACTATAATTTAACACCCGCCAATTTCAAGGAAGCCCTGTTGTCTTCCGGGTCCATCCCCGTGGCCATGGAGGGGGTTTCCGACATTGACGGGGCACCCGGGGTTTTCCGGGATGGGGGCATCCTGGATTATCACCTGGACATTCCCTTTCTGCCGGAATCAAACGGGCTGGTCCTGTATCCTCATTTTTATCAAACCATTACCCCGGGATGGTTTGATAAAGGGTTGCATCGCAAACCTTTGTCAAAAAACATGGAAAACGTGGTGCTGGTGTCCCCGTCAAACCAGTTTGTAAAATCTCTTCCCCTTGGTAAAATCCCCGATAGAAAAGATTTCATGGCCTTCAAAGGCAAAGATGCACAACGAAAGGCCATATGGAGAATCGTTATTGAGCAGAACAAGATATTGGGAAATGAATTTTTTGAAGCTGTGCAGTCCGGAAAAATCTCTCAGATTGTGCAACCCTTGTAATAAAAGTCAGAAAAGTAAAAAAAGAGATTAACCCCTTTGCGAAGCCATGGGCTTAATTACCGCCAGGAAAACCTTTTTTCAAGAAAGGAAACAGCCTGGGACAAGGGAAAGGTGAGGATAAAATACAAAATGGTAATGGTGATCCAGATTTCAAAGGTCAAAAAGGTGGCTGCCATCAATTCCATGCCCTGGAAGGTCAGTTCCTGGATGGAAATCACCGAGACAATGGCCGAATCTTTGATGGTGGAAATAAACTGACCCGCCATGGGAAAGGCCACCCGGCGAAAGGTCTGGGGAAGAATCACCCATAAAAATGTCTGGGACCGGGTCAGGCCCAAGGAGTATGCAGCCTCCCACTGGCCCAGGGGGATCCCGTTAATCCCGCCCCGGACAATTTCTGAGATATAGGCCCCTTCATAAATGGCCAGGGCAAAAACCGCCGAGACAAAGGCATTGATCTGTGCCGGGCCCGCCAATAAAAACCCCACCACCTGCTGAACCGTATCAGATTGATGTCGCAACCATAAATCCAGGCGCAGGGCATCTAAGAATTGGCTGGACACAAAAAAATAAAATAGAATCACCAACACCAGGGAGGGAATATTCCGGATGGTTTCAACATATAATTGGCTGACAAACCGCTGGGAAAAAGAACCTTTGGCCCCCATAATTCCGGAAAGGGTGCCCAGTAAAAAACCCAACACAGTGGCCCAGACACTCAATCGGATGGTGGTCATAAATCCTATTAAAAGCATATTGGCCCGAAAGGCCCCGGTGATAGGATCCTTGAACATAAAATAGTTAGGAATGACCTCCCACTGCCAGTGATAGTCAAGAAGACTTCCCATGCGGGAGAAAAAAATAGAGATGGCAGCGATCACGATCAGGACCACTGCCATATCCACAAGGGTAAATTTATATGATTTTTTATTTAACAAGACTTTCCCATTTTTTCGTTTCAAACCAATAGGCTTTTTTCTCTTTTAGAAACCCCTGGGAATGCATGTTCAGTATCCAGTTATTGAAAAAATTCAATGCATCAACGTCTCCTTTTTGAAGGGCAAAACCAATGGGTTCTTTGGTAAAGGTCCCTTGAATGGGCACAAAAAGTTTGTCCGGATATTTCAAGGCATGGAACATGGGCATGGGAGCCGAAGAGACGACGGCATGAACCCTTCCCAGGTTCAACTCCTGCAATGCCTGGCTCTCATTTTCAAAAAGTTTAAACTGGGCCAGGGGCATGAATTTTTTAGCTGCCTGTTCAGCCGTGGTCCCCATGCGGGCTGCAATGATCACCTCTGGCTTATTAAAATCTCCAATGGAAGAAAACCCGGCGGCTTTTCTTCGATGGGCCACCATGGACATGCCGGAAAAATCATAGGGAATGGTAAAATTCACCTTAAGGTTTCGTTGCGGTGTAATCCCCATACCGCCAATAACCACATCAAATTTTCCCGTCAAAAGTGCAGGGATGATCCCGGACCAGGCAGTGGGAATAAACTCAATTTCCACCCCCATGTCCTTTGCAAGTTTTCTTGCCACATCAATCTCAAACCCGATCAATTGCCCATGTTTATCTTTCATGGCCCAGGGAACAAAGGTGGCCATGCCCACTCGTATCACCCCTTCTTTCTGAATTTTTTCAATGATGCTTTCCCGGGAATTAGCCCCTTTGTCACCAGCAAATGCAAATGTATATCCCATCATAAAAAAGGCAATCACTAGTATAAAACACAGTTTTTTCATCCTGATCTCCCTATAATTTTAGTTTGTAATTTTAGTTTATAAATTTCATTTTGTTTTCAAATCGTCTGATGACAAAAGAAAGAGTGGCCGTAATGGACAGATAACATAATGCCACAGCAAACCAGATTTCAAAAGTCAAAAATGTTTCGGAAACTATTTTTTGACCCTGCATGGTCAGATCATAGATGGAGATGGTACTGACCAGGGCGGAATCCTTAATAAGGGAAACGCTCTGGCCTGCCAGCATGGGTAGCGTCTGGCGCAGCATCTGGGGAATGATCACCTTGACATAGGTGGCAAAAGTGGACAGCCCGATGCTCTGGGCCGCCTCAAACTGACCCACCGGAATATTAATAATGCCCGACCGGATGATCTCGGATGCATAGGCCCCTTCAAAAAGGCTCAAGGCAATTACAGCAGACCAGAACGCAGAGATATTCAGCACCGGCGAAATCACAAAATAAATTAAAAAGATCTGGATAAGCAGGGGGGTATTTCGAATGGTCTCCACGTAGGCCCAGGCAGAAAAACGCAACATGGGGAAAACAGACAAACGGGCAAAGGCCGAGAAAAATCCCAGCAAAATTGAGAGAACAAGTCCCAGGGAGGATATCTTCAGGGTAATGAAAAGACCGTCCAGCAGCAAGCCCCGAGTGAAGACTCCCTCTTTAAAGGAAAAAAAATAGGGCGGCAGTCTGTACCATTGCCAATTATACTCAAGATTCTGATATCCGCCCACCAGAACAGCTGCCAGAATCCCCAGTAGAGCTACCGATTTCAACACCCTTACCACCCGCTCCATCCATCCCCTTTTACCAAGGTTTTCAACCGATCCCAACCCGGCTGTCACCTG
>CAXHYW010000439.1:0-4223 GCA_964021475.1 uncultured Desulfobacteraceae bacterium
AATCATGAAGATAGATGTTTGCCCTTACAGGCGGGTTCGGGTTTTTGTTTGGCCATGGTTAACAGTTGTCCCACCGTAATATTATCAAGGCAGTCAAACATGGCATTGGAGGTCTCTATCCAGACCCATCGGGACAGGCAATCCCCGGCCCTGTTGCATATCCCGCAGGAGTTTTCACGGTCTTCTGCGCAATCGGTGATCTGGATGGTGCCTTCCAGGGTACGGACAATCATACCGATGGTGATTTCTTCAGGGGGTTTGGCCAGCATGTGGCCACCGGATGCACCCCGCCGGCTTTTAATCAAACCTGCTTTTTTGAGTTTAACCGTTAATTGCTCCAGGTATTTTAAGGAAATATTCTGACGTTTGGATATATCCCCTAAAGGGACGGGTTTCTCAGAGCCGTAAACGCCTAGATCAAGGATAAGTCTTGTGCCATAACGACTTTTGGTGGTTAATCTCATATAATGCAATTCCTATTACTTAAAGCAAAGGAGGCAATCGGTCTTGCCCGGCTTGCCTCCTTATGTTTTTTATATGTTACTGTGGTGGTTAGTCTTCGTCCTGGGGTTTTAAGTGATCCGGAACCAATAACATCTTAATGATCAAGGGCTTTAAAAAGGACCATCGAATACCTATTTCAAACTCTTCTTCCAGATCACGGATGGCATCCCAGCAATTATGGCAGGGGGATATGACCAATTTGGCTCCGGTGGCGAGAATCTGGTCTCTTTTGACCTTAAGCCCCACATTCCGTTGCTTTCTAAAACATCCAATCCCGTTAAGCCCGCCACCGCCACCGCAGCAGAAGTTATGTTCTTTATTAGGTGACATGTCAATGAAATAACCAGGCTCCACAATATAGGAGACGATCTCTCTTGCGGTTTCTCTTAACCCGTGATTCCTGACATAGTTACACGAATCCTGGAGGGTGACCGGTTCTTTAATCCTTTTTGCTGGATCAATTTTCAGTTTACCTTCCCTTAAGGCCTCTGCCAGCCATTCAATATAATGAATGGATTCAACAGGGGGTCTGCCGCTTTTTAGACCAGCCCAATAGGGTCCTTCAACAACGGTGGCCCGATGGGCATGGCCGCATTCGGTCCCGATCATCCGCTTGGGTTTTAAGCGGTTCATGGCATCATAGACAGATTCCACCTGCATTTTGCAGGCAGGCCAATCCCCGGCAAACATGGCCAGGCTGGTCAGCTCCCACCCCTTTGAGGGGATGGTCCAGTTTTCCCCGGCCACATGGAATAAGATGGCAGCTTCCGCCAGGTCTTCGGGATAATGTTTGGCCTCCCTTGCGTTCACCGTATACATGATGGCGGCATCGGCTTTGTCCACCTCAAGGGTGAGACCCGGCCATTCCTCTTCATTTTCTTCAATCATCCATTCAAAGGTATCTATATAATCTTCGCCAGAGATATCCATCTGGGCATTGTAGACCCTGTGCATGCCGGCCCCGATTTTCATCTCCCAGGGGACAAATCCCTGCTGGTAACAAAGGCCCCGAAGGTAGCCAAACATAATGCCGGTATCAATTCCATGGGGGCAAAAGGAGCCACAGCGGTTGCAGCAGGTGCACTGGGCCCAGGCAACTTCCATGGCATGGAGCATGAAGGCATTGTACACCTTCCCTTTTTTTCGGATGATTTCACCCAGGGTTGATTGGATCTTATAGGCAGGTACCTGTTTGGGGTCCCGGTCATTTGCAAGGTACAAAAAACAGGAGTCTGCACACATGCCGCAATGGGCACAGATTTCAAGCCATGTTCGAAACCTTGTTTTGCAGGTGTTCTGAATGGTTTTCCACAAAAGATCGGAATCGATTTCCAATTTTTTCATTTCTTCATAGTATGTTTTACCGCTCTTGTCAGCAAGAAGGGTGGTGATCCCTTCGGCTGTGTCCACGGGTTTTTTATTGCATAATGTTCCTTCTGGCATGGATATTCTCCTTAAGCGCTGGTGTTAGTCGGCATTAAACTACCAGGACATTTTTGTTCCTTTTAGCCCACCTCTTTTGATACCAAAATCCATTCCAAGCTGGGCGCGGGAAGCAAAGAACAGGAATACATGGGACAGTTTGGTAAAAGGAATGGCCAACAGAACCAGTTCTCCAGACAAAATATGGGCATTTAACCAAAACGAGTAATCCCCGATCTGGTAACGGGCCAACAATCCTGTGACAAGGGGGGCCATGGAGAGAAATAGTACCCCCCAATCCTTTCGGTCGGTCATGATCCTGACTTCAGGAAGGACCAAGCGTCTCAGGATAAGGAAGGCCAAACTGAAAATAGCCATCCAGGTTAAAAAATCTGCAGTAGAGGCGCTGATGGTAAACAAAGAAAACCCCAGTTTTTCTTTTAAAAAGAGGTTGTGACCCATGAGAAACAAGGGCAGGCACACCACTCCGATGTGGAAACCAAAAACAGCGGTTGCCATGACCGGTTGTTGTCTCCATCCATGGGTTCCATAGGGAATGAGCCATTTATAAATGGACCGAACCGCGCCTCTAAACCCCATGGCCGGATATTCTTTGTATGCGACTCTGTCCAACTGCCAGGAAAGGCCGTTAAAATATTGATAAAGTCGAATGACCATTCCGACAATACAGATCCCAAGTGATGCATAAAAAAAGGGTCCTGTTAAGAATGCATGCATTATTGCCTCCATATTACTATTGGCTTATTAGATTATAATAATAATTTTTTATTTCGTAAATTTTAATCACCTGATTCTTAAATCTCCTGGTTCTCAATCACCTGTTTCTTAATCATCTGATTTTCAATCATCACGGTCTGTCAGGTAAAGCCAGTAGAGCGGCATAAAAATCAGAATCGCCCCCATCACAAGATAGGTAATTCCCTTGGTATATGTCATAAAATCATGAAGCGTAAAAAATTCCATGTGTGTTTCTCCTTGATTAATGCTCTTCTTTGTAGTCAGGATGTTCATGCAATATGGGCATCCAGGCGGTGATCACCCGATATGCGGTGATACCCAGGAAAACGATGAAAATGGTGGTGCCGACCTCCATGAAGCTTGGGACATATCGGTCAGCTGATGGCAACTGCCAGTTGAAGGCCACAAGAGAGATATTCAGGCGGTTAAGGACAATGCCCAAAACCGTCCAAAGGGATGCAATCCTTACAAGGGTGAGATTTTTTTCCCTTGCCCCTACACTGTAGAGGATGGCCGGGAAAAGAACAAACCCAACCAGTTCCAGAAGGTACCATGCCCCCCAACCCGTGGTCAGGTAATGCCAGTTATTATCCACGGCAAGGCCGATAACCTTAATTCCCACATATCCCATCATCACAAAGGAGGCCGCCTTTCCAAATCCCAGAGCCACTCCCGTGGATTCCGACAGGTGGGTGGCATCCATTTTGTGATGGAGAAAGCGATGGGCCATGCTGCCCTCAAGGATCACCATGGACATGCCGGCGAAGATGGAGGAGATGAAGAAATAAACATGTAAATACCCGGAATACCACAAGGGATGAAGTTTGGAAGGGGCGATCATGAACAATGCGCCCAGGGAGGACTGGTGCAGGGTAGACAATATCACGCCGAAGATGGTGAGGACCAGGGTCAGGCGAACCACCCAGGTGCGCATGCGTTTAAATCCCAGCCACTCAAAGGCCGCAGGGGTCGTTTCCACAAAGAGTACCGTCAAATACAGGAATACGCAAAGGCCCACTTCAAAGAGCAGGGAGGAGGTGCCCTGGGAAACAAAAATCGGGTAGGGCAGTTTCCAGGGACGTCCCACATCATAGTGCAGGGCAAGCACCACCAGGGCATAGCCAAGAAAAGCGGTTAAAATAGCCGGCCGGACCGCCGAGTGATAGCGTTTGAGCCCAAACACATAGCAGGCAGAAGAGGTAACATAGCCACCGGCAGCAAGGGCCACGCCGCAGAGCAAATCAAATCCGATCCACATGCCCCAGGGGTTGTTATTGTCCAGGTTGGTCACCGCACCGATTCCCTGGGTGAACCTGAGAACGGTCAGGATGAGTCCGACAAACAGAACAATTGCACTGATAATATTAAAGGGCGTAACCCATTGGTATTTTGGTTGTTCGTGAGCCATTTATTCCTCCCCTTGAATAGAGTCATCAGCACTTGACTCCGGGTCTGTTGCGTCATCTGTTACCGCTTCATCCGGGGATGCTTGTTCCGCGGTTTTTGCGGCTTCTGCTTCTGCTATTTTTGCTTCGGCT
>CAXHYW010000440.1:0-4211 GCA_964021475.1 uncultured Desulfobacteraceae bacterium
TTATCGGGGTGCCGCCCACCTGCGGATTTTTCTCCAAATGGTATTTAATTCTGGGTGCCTTTGAAGCAGGGGCTTACCATTTTGCCGCAGCTTTGCTTGTTTCCAGTCTCATTTGTGCGGTGTTGTTTTTCAAGGTGTTTGAGATCTGCTTTTTTCCAAGCACAGATAAGGGAGATGGACACGGACAATCTGGACATGATGACAGCCACGGACATGGTCCTGCCATTGTCATGGATGAAGCCCCGGTGGCGTCTCTTATTACTTTGGGGATTGTGAGTTTAGCCCTGATTCTGGTGGGCGTGTACTCCGGAACCATTGTCAACACCATCATTCTTCCGTTTTTAAGATGAGTAGAAACCAAAACAACTATAAAGGCAACGCATTAAATGGATATCATTACATCAATTAAACCGCTTCTGGCAGTCCTGGTTCCCCTTCTGGTTATTCCGGTGCTGGTTTCGTCTTCATCCAAGCCCAATGTCAGGGAAGCCTGGACATTCATTGCCGGTACCCTCATGTTCCTCATTGTGGCCTCCATGCTGCCCGATGTACTTGCAGAAAAACAGATTTCCCTGACCCTGTTCAAAATAGCCCCTGGTGCCAATATCGCCTTTCGGGTGGATGCCCTGGGGATGCTCTTTGGTCTTGTGGCATCCTCTCTTTACATCATTACAGCCATGTATTCCATCGGGTATATGAGAGGATTGAACGAACACGGACAGACCCGGTTTGTGTCTTATTTTGCCCTGGCAATTTCGGCCACCATCGGGGCTGCTTTTTCGGCTAACCTGATCACCTTGTATCTGTTTTATGAAGTCTTGTCCCTGGCCACCTATCCTTTGGTGACCCATCACCAGGACGCCAAATCAAAGGAGTCCGGCCGCAGGTATCTGACCTTTATACTGGGCACCTCAATTGGGCTTGTCCTGCCAGCCATGCTCTGGTGTTACTATGTCACCGGTACCCTGGAATTTTCAGGGGGCGGAATTTTTTCCGGTCAATTGTCCAAACCTTCTGCCACTGTGTTGTTGCTCATGTTTGTCTTCGGGTTTGCAAAAGCTGGCATCATGCCGTTTCATTCCTGGCTTCCCGCTGCCATGGTGGCGCCGACTCCTGTTTCAGCCCTTCTCCATGCCGTGGCTGTTGTAAAGGTGGGGGTGTTTTCCATTGTCCGGGTGATCACGGGAATTTTTGGCCTTGAATTTCTGGCCTCCTTTGATCTGGGGGTGGTTGTGGCCGGGATTGCATCGGTTACCATTATTATCAGTTCCTGTATTGCCCTGACCCAGGATGAATTTAAACGGCGGTTGGCCTATTCTACCATAGGTCAGCTTTCCTATATTATTTTGGGGGCGGCGCTGTTGTCTCCCAAGGGAGTGACCGGTGGTATCCTGCATATCTCCATGCACGCCTTTGGCAAAATTACCCTGTTTTTCTGTGCCGGTGCCATTTTCGTGGCCACCGGGAAAAAATACTTAAGTGAGATGGTGGGGATCGGCAGGGCAATGCCCGTGACCATGACCGCTTTTCTCGTAGGGGCCCTTTCCATTACCGGGTTGCCCCCCACAGGGGGCTTTATCAGTAAATGGTATCTGGTGCTGGGCACTTTGGAAGCGGACCAGATGGTGCTGTTGTTTGTTCTTTTGTCCAGCTCCCTTTTGAATGCCGCCTATTTTATGCCAATTTTTTACAAGGCGTTTTTCTGCACAGACGAAGAGGCCATGTTCGAGAAAAAAGTGGCCGAAGCGCCATTGATGTGTGTGATCCCCCTGGTGATAACGGCGCTTATCTCAGTGGGTTTGTTTTTTGTGCCCCAGCCATTTTTAAACCTGGCAGCCCTGGCTGTCAAAGGATTTATTGGAGGTTAAACCCCAGATGAAAGAAAAACATGAAACAGAACTCATGGAATTAAAACATGAGGCAGTGCCCGGTTATAAACCGGTATTTATAGTGGTGTTTGCGGCAAGCCTTGTGTACATGGCATATATTTTATCTCAACCTTGTTTCTAAGTGTAAGGCTTTTATCCATGGAAAAAAAACATATGTTTGACAACCCGGACAATGTCAAAAGATTATTAAGGGTCTTTTTTGGTTCCATTGTTGCCCTTTTAATTATAGACGTTGTTTATATTATTTTATCAAAACAGCATATCATTCATCGGCATGTGGAGTATCAATGGGAAGAATATTGGGGTTTTTACTCCATTTACGGGTTTGTGGCCTGTGTGATCCTGGTGCTGGTTTCCAAATATGTTCTGCGCCCCCTTGTGAAAAGAAAGGAGGATTATTATGACAAGTAATTATCTTCCGGCCTTGATTTTCATGCTGGGCGGCTTTTTAATTCCTTTTTTTAAAGGTCGTGCCAAGTCTGTATACATGCTGTTGATCCCGGTGGTGGGCTTCATCAATCTGATTTATATTCCCATGGGCGAACATCATCTGATGGCATTTGGCGATTTTAATCTGGTGTTGCTTAATATTGACCGGCTGAACCTGGTATTCGGGTATATTTATCACATCATTGCCTTTATCACCGTGATTTATATCTTAAATTTCAAGAATGATGTGGAATATGTGGCAGGTTTTTTCTATTCCGGTGCCGCCCTGGGGGCTGTTTTTGCCGGCGACCTGTTTACCTTCTTTATCTTCTGGGAAATGCTCACCGTGGGATCGGTTATGCTCATCTGGGCCAGAAAAACAAAATCCGCCCAGGCCGCCGGTATGCGGTATTTATTGGTCCATGCCTTTGGCGGACTTGTACTGCTGGCCGGGATCGTTTTCCATTATACCGAGACAGGTTCCCTTGAAATGACCGTAATGACGCTGGGCAACTGGTCCTCCTACCTGATGTTTTTTGGTATCGGCATCAACTGTGCCTGGCCATTACTTCATCCCTGGCTGACAGATGCTTATCCAGAAGCCACCATTGGGGGGACGGTATTTTTAAGCGCCTTTACCACAAAGACGGCTGTTTATGCCCTGGCAAGACTTTATCCTGGCACAGAACAGCTCATCTGGATCGGGGTCGGCATGGCCGCCTTTCCTATATTTTATGCGGTGATTGAAAATGATCTTCGAAGGGTGCTTGCCTATAGTCTCATCAACCAGGTGGGATTTATGGTGGTGGGAATCGGCATCGGAACCGAACTTGCCATTAACGGGGCCGTTGCCCATGCATTTAATGATGTGCTCTTCAAGGGACTTTTGTTCATGTCCATGGGGGCTGTGATGTATCGAACCGGTAAAATCAACGCCACGGACCTGGGCGGGCTTTATAAAAGTATGCCCTGGACCTGTCTGTTCTGTTGTGTGGGGGCGGCCTCCATCTCAGCCTTCCCCTTGTTTTCCGGTTTTGTTTCCAAATCCATGGTCATGTCCGCGGCTGCCCAAAGCTCTCACATTGCAGGACAAGGGGCACTTGTTTTTGTCTGGCTGGTATTGCTCTTTGCTTCTGCTGGTGTATTTCACCATGCCGGGATCAAGATCCCGTTTTTTGCCTTCTTTGGTCATGATGCCGGACATAGGGTAAAAGAAGCCCCCATGAATATGCTCATTGCCATGGGAATTGCCGCTTTTTTATGCATCTTTATCGGCACCTATCCCAAACCCTTGTATGATATTCTGCCCTTTCCCGTGGACTACCAGCCCTATACCATCTCCCATGTATTGACCCAGACCCAGTTGCTGTTTTTCTCAGCGCTTGCCTTTACTCTGCTGCTCATGGGCGGTATCTATCCTGCTGAACAGCGGGCCATTAATGTGGATTCGGACTGGTTTTATAGAAAATCGGCCCGGGGTCTTTATGCCATGCTGGATGATGTTCTCAATCCTTTAAATGCCTGGTGTGAATCCATGGTCCGGGGACTCGCCTCTTTTGTGGCTGATTTTTTCAGGAATGCCGGGTCCAAACTGGCACTGTTTCTCTCTGTAAATCTCTGGCTTCTTCAGGGATACAGGGGAAAACACCTGGCCATTAAAAAAGAAAGACTTAACAACGACATACTTCAGGGAACCCTGCCCATCGGGATAGGAGCGGCAGCTGCCATCTCTTTTATTCTCCTGATTTTTATTTTAACCTGATCATATTGTAACCCGATTATATTTTAGAACAGCAACAGGATATACCATGGTAAAAATAGAAGATTTAAAACGCATTAACATGCTCAAGAAGGTGCCGGATCACTTGCTGGCCATTCTCGGCCAGGAGGCCC